>DATAGF010000238.1:0-8666 GCA_036257075.1 Miltoncostaeaceae bacterium | reverse complement strand
GTCGGCCGCGGCGTCCACCCGCCGCGCGAGCCGGTCGGCGGCGAGCGCCCGCAGCTGGCGGGCGAGCCCCTCGCGGCGGCGCGCCGCGAGACGGTCCTCCTCGCCGAGGAAGGCGCGGTGCCGCTCGACCGCCCCCCACAGCTCGTCGAGGCCGGTGCCGTCGAGGGCCGCCACGCGCACGATCGGCGGCTCCCAGGGCCCGGCGGGCACCAGCGTGAGGGCGTTGGACAGCTCGGAGACCAGGACGTCGGCGCCTGGGCGGTCGGCCTTGGTGACCGCGAGCACGTCGGGGATCTCCATCAGGCCCGCCTTGATCGCCTGCACCCCGTCGCCGCTGCCCGGCATGAGCGCGAGCATGACGGTCTCGGTCAGCGACTGGACCTCGACCTCGTTCTGCCCCGACCCCACGGTCTCGACCAGGACGACTTCGAAGCCGGCGGCGTCGAGGACCAGCACCGCGTCGGCGGTGGCCTCGGCGAGCCCGCCCTGGTGGCCCCGGCTGGCCATCGAGCGGATGAAGACGCCGGGGTCGAGGAAGTGATCGGCCAGGCGGATCCGGTCCCCGAGCACCGCCCCGCGGGTGAACGGGCTGGTGGGGTCGACGCTCACCACGGCGACCGAGCGGCCGGCCCGTCGCAGGAGTCCCGCGAGGGCGCTGATCAGCGTGCTCTTGCCGGCGCCGGGGGGGCCGGTCACGCCGACCCGCCACGCCCGGCCGGTGTCCGGGTGCAGGGCGGCCACCAGCTCGCGGCCCTCCGGCCCGAGCCGCTCGGCGAGGGAGATGGCCCTCCCGATCGCACGGCGCTCGCCGCCGCGGACGCCGGCGATGAGCGGCTCGAGGCTCACGCCACCTCGGCGAGCGCCTCGGCGGCCGCCTCGAGGAAGCGCGCGTTCTCCTCGGCGAAGCCCACGGTCACACGCAGGGCAGAGGGCGCGCCGAAGGCCCGGGCCGGCCGCACGATGACCCCGCGCGCCAGCAGGGCGGCGTTGACGGCCTGGGCGCGCTCGGGGCCGCCGAGGTCGACGAGCAGGAAGTTGGCGGCGCTCGGCAGCGGGTCGAGGCCCAGCTCCCGCAGCCCCGCCGCCATCGTCTCGCGCTCGGTCGCGTTGTGGCTGACCCGCTCCGGCAGGAGCAGGTCCGCCTGGGCCAGGCTCGCGACCGCCGCCGCTTGGCCGACCGAGCTGACGTCGAAGACGTTCCGCACCACGCCGATGGCCCGCACGAGGTCGGGGGGGCCGAGCAGGTAGCCGACCCGGAGCCCCGCCAGGCCGAACGCCTTGCTGAAGGTGCGCATGACGCCCAGGGGCCGCCCCTCGCCCACGAGCGCGCCGGCGTCGTGGCCGTCCTCGGGCAGGTACTCGAAGTAGGCCTCGTCGACCACGGGCAGGACGTGGTCGGGCAGGGCGTCGAGGAAGCGGACCAGGTCTGCCGCCGCCACGGCCCCGCCGGTCGGGTTGTTGGGGCTGACGACGACGGCGACCTTGGTGCGCGGGCCCACCTCGGCGAGAAGGGCGTCGAGGTCGTAGGCGCCGTCAGCGCCGAGCGGCGCCAACCGGAGCGTCGCCCCCTGGACCTGCGCGCCGATGCGCCAGGACAGGAACGACGGCCAGGCCATCGCCAGCTCGTCGCCGGGGTCGAGCAGCGCGAGGCACAGGTGCCGGATGAGGCCGTCGATGCCCGCCCCGGGCAGCACCTGGTCCGCCCCCAGCCCGGTGCGGGCGGCGATCGCGTCGCGCAGCTCCCAGGCGCCCGCGTCCGGGTAGACGCGCACATCCTCGGCGGCCTCGCGGATGGCGGCGACGGCGCCCGGCATCGGCGGGTAGGGCCCCTCGTTCGAGGCCAGCTTGACCACCGACCGTACGCCGAGCTCGTGGCGGACGTCGGCGGCCGGCCGGCCGGGCTCGTAGACGTCGACCCCCGTCAGTGCGGGGCGGACGAGTCCGTCGGGCAGCTTGGCGGTCGGGCGCACGGGCCGCGATGGTACGGGAAGCCAAGCTAGGGTCGGCGCGGCGACCGACGCGGAGACGAGCCCATGATGATCACCCAGCGCAGCAAGAGCGTCATCCCGTTCCGGCCGGGGGACGCGGGACGCGTCGGCGAGGGGTGCTTCTACCTCGACACGATCGTCTGGCTGAACGGCGACCGCGTCGCCATGGGGGACCGCGTGGGTTTCAACTACGGCTGCTACGTGAACGCCTTCGGCGGGCTGACCATCGGCGACCGGAGCATCTTCGGGCCCTACACAATGATCCACACCGCGAACCACGAGATGGATCTGGGCGCGCCGATCCCCGACCAGGGGTGGTCGAGCCGCAGCGTCTCGGTCGGGGCCGATTGCTGGATCGGGATGGGCGTCTGCATCCTCCCCGGCGTGACCATCGGCGAGGGTTGCGTGGTCGGGGCCGGCGCGGTCGTCGCCAAGGACCTCCCGGCGTACTGCGTCGCCGTCGGAAACCCCGCCAGGCCCATTCGCGACCGCCGCGACCCGCGCGCGTGAGGGTCCTCTTCCTCCAGCGCCAGCCCTGCATCCGCGCCCTGAAATACGCCGTCGCCCTGCGCGGCGCGCGCCCGGAGATCGCGCTGGGGTTCGCCTACCAGGGCCGCACACTCAGCGAGTGGTACGGGTCGGGCGACGACCTCTTCGACGGCTGGTGGCGGCTGTCGGCGGACGACCCGGCCGACGGGCTCGCCGCCGCGATCGCCGAGTTCCGCCCCACCCTGGTCCACTGCCACAACCTGCCGGACTCGCTGACCGTGCTCGCGCTGGAGGTGACCGACGGGGAGATCCCCGTGGTCCACGACTCGCACGACCTGCAGAGCCTGCGCCGGACGCCCTACGAGGACGGCTTCGACGACCCCGAGGATCCCGACGCGCTGGAGAAGGCGGCGGTCGAGGGCTGCGCCGCCCTCGTGGCGGTCTCGGGCGAGATGCTCGAGGCGATCTCGGCGCGCCACCGACCGCCCGGGCGGACGCTGCTGTTCGCCAACTACGCGCTTGCCCGCGACATCACCCCCTTCCCCCGCGGGGGCGTGCAGGGCCGGACGCCGAGGGTCGTCTACCAGGGGAGCCTGTCGGCGAACGGCAGCCACTACGACCTGCGCGAGGGCCTCGCCGCCCTCGCGGCGTCCGGGCTCGAGGTGGACGTCTTCCCGAACCGCGACGCGCCCGAGTACCGGGACCTCGCCGCCCGCACCCCCGGCCTGCGCCTGATGCCGACCCTCGAGCCGGCGGCTCTGCTGCGCGGCCTGCCCGCCTATGACGTCGGCTGGGCCGTGTTCAACCCCCGCCTCAACGCCGCCCATCTGGACACCGCGCTGCCGAACAAGGCCTTCGAGTACCTCGCCTCTGGGCTGGCGATCGCAGCCGGGCCGCACAGGGCCCTGCGCCGGCTGGTGGAGGACCACGGGGTCGGCGTCGTCGTGGAGGACCTCGCCGACCTCCCCGAGGTCATCACCGAGGCACCGCTTCCGGAGCTGCGGCGGAGGGCGCTGGAGGACCGCCGGCGCTTCACGGTCGAGGGCCACATCGGCGAGCTGGTGGCCCTCTACGAGGAGGTCGCGGCCGCCGCCGTTGCGGCCTGACGCGCGCGGGGCCGGACGCCCGCCGGCGGATTAGACTCCGCGCCGTGGACGACCTCGTCGATCTCGGGCTCTTCCCCCTTGATCTGGTCATCCTCCCGGGCGAGAAGGTCCCCCTCCACCTGTTCGAGCCGCGCTACCGGCAGCTCTACGCCGATTGCGTGCTCGAGGACCGGCCCTTCGTGATCGTCCAGTCGGGCCCGACCGGGCCCGCCGACATCGGCTGCACCGCGACCTTCGAGTCGCTGGTGCGGCGCTTCGAGGACGGGCGCCTGAACGTCGTCGTCCAGGGGCTCCAGCCCGTCGAGCTGGTCGAGGAGTCCGAGGGGCACCTCTACTTCTCGGCGAGGGTGCGGCCGCTGGCCGACGAGCCGGGCGAGCCGGACGCCGCGCTGGCCGACGCCGTGCTCGCCCGCTTCCGCGCCCTCGCCGACCTGCCCGACGACGCGGTGCCGCCGGCGCCCGAGGGCGTGCCGCTCTCGTACGCCATCGCCGGCGCCTTCGAGCTGCCGGCCGGCCCCAAGCAGGAGCTGCTCGAGAGCCGCGACGAGGGCGCCCGGCTCGCGATGGTGCGCGAAATCCTCGCGGCCGTCGACCAGGAGCTGCAGCACGCCCGCCTCGCCGCCGAGCGCGCCAGCTCCAACGGGAGGGTGGCGACGCCGTGACGCCCGCGACCGCCACCGCGGAGGCCGCGGCCGGCTACGCGCGCCTGCGGCCGGGGGGGACGGGGGCGGCCGTCAGGGGCCGCGCGGCGCTGATCTGGGTCGAGGGCACCGACGCCGCCGGGTTCCTCCACGGGCTGCTCTCCAACGACGTCGCCGCACTGGCCCCGGGGGGCGCCGTCCGCGCGCTGCTGCTCGACGCGAAGGGGCACGTCCAGGCCGACCTCCGCGTCCGGCGCGACGCCGGCGACGCGTTCACGCTGGTCCTCGCCGAGGACGCGGGCGCGCTCGTGGCCGGGCTGCTCGACCGCTACCACTTCTCGGAGGACCTCGAGCTGATCGGGCCCGAGGAGGCCGAGACGGTCACCCTGCCGACGCCGGCCGCGGCGGCCGCCGCGTTCGAGCTGGTCGTGCCGTCGATCCTGCCCGGCGCCGTCGACGCCGTGGTGGACGACGCGGGCGCCGCGATCGCGTCGAGCGGGCTCCCCGAGGCGCCGGCCGAGGCCCTCGAGATGGCCCGGATCGCCGCCGGCGCCGCCCGGGTCGGCCGCGACACCGGTCCGACGACCCTCGTCCAGGAGGCCGCCCTCGAGGCCGACGCCGTCTCCTTCGAGAAGGGGTGCTACCTCGGCCAGGAGACCGTCGCGCGCATCAGCTACCGCGGCCGGGTCAACCGGCGGCTGCGCGGCCTGCGCCTCGCCGGCGGCCCGCCGACCACGGGCGGCCGGGTGCTCCTCGACGGGACCGAGGTCGGGCGGATGACGAGCGCGGCGGCCACGCCGGACCTCGGGCCCATCGGCCTGGCGATCCTGCGCCGCGAGGCCGAGGACGGCGCGACGGTAACGGTCGAGGCGGGCGACGGGGGCGGCGACCCCGTGCCCGCGCGGGTGTCCGAGCTCCCCTTCCGGGCGGCGTGAGCGACGCGGAGGCACTCATCGGGCCGGTCGGGGCCGCGGCGCTGGACGAGGCGCGCCGCGCGCTGGAGGGCGCCGACGACGGCGCGGCCCTCGCGACCCTCAGGGTCGCCGGCTGGACGCGCGCCGACTGGTCGTTCCGCTTCGAGCTCGCCGGCAGCGGGCGCCATCTTGTCGTCCACGTGCCCCACGACGGCAGCCCGGCCGCCGTCCGCGAGGCCGGCCCGGGCCCCGACCCGCTCACTCCCGGGGGGCGCGGGACCACCTGAGCCGGCACCGGCCCCTCCTCCAGGCCGCCCTCAACGGCGACCGCGGCCACCCGGCGACGCCGCGGACGCCGGGCGAGCTCGCTGCCGAGGCGCGCGCGGCGGTGGCGGCCGGCGCGCGGTCGCTCCACCTGCACCCCTACGACGACGCCGGCCGCCAGACGCTCGCCGCCGCGCCCTGCGCCGCCGCCCTGCGGGCGGTGCGAGACGCCTGCCCGGGGGTCGAGATCTCGCTCAGCACCTCCGCCGCCATCGAGCCGGATCCCGCCCGCCGCGACGCCCTCGTGGCGGCCTGGACCGAGCTGCCCGACCTGGCTCGGTGAACCAGGGCGAGCCCGACGTCGTCCCACTCTGCGAGCTGCTCGCCAAGCGGGGCGTCGGCATCGAGGCGGGGCTGCTGGCGGCCGGCGACGCCCGCGCCTTCGTCGTCGCCGGCGTCGCGACGCGCTGCGCACGGGCGCTGGTGGAGCCGCTCGACGCCGACCCCGGCGACGCCGTGGCCCACGCCGAGGCGATCGAGCTGGTGCTGGCCGGCGCCGGCATCGCGATCGAGCAGGTGCACCACGGCGACGGCATCGCCTCCTGGGCCGTCAACCGGCGCGCGGTTGCGCGCGGCCACGGCATCCGGACCGGCCTGGAGGACACCCCTGTCCTCCCCGACGGCCGGAGGGCGGCGGGCAACGGCGAGCTGGTCGCCGCGGCCGCGGCGCTCTTGCCCTCGTAGCGGGCGGGGCATCCGTCCGGGTGCCGTGGCACACTACGAACATGCGTTCGGCCTCTCCACAGGGACAGCTCATCCTCTTCCCGGGCGGCGGCCGGCCCGCCCGCCGCGAGCGGCCGCCCCGCCGCAGCCGCACCGCCCGCAAGGCGCAGCAGCTCGACGAGCTCGCGGTCGCCGCGGAGCGCGAGGCGATCGAGGCCCGCCGCGCCGGCGACCCGGTCTCGGCCCGGGCTTCCCGCGACCGCGCCGCGGGCGCGCGCCGGGCCGCCGAGCTGCTCCGGGCAGGGCCGAGCGGGGTCGCGGACGTCCTGGGGGGCCGCACCGAGGCCGCCTGAGCCGTCGCGCGCTCAGGTGGAGGGGGCTGAAGGGCGGGCCCACCTGGTGAAGGTAGGCCCGTTGTAGGAGGCCCTAGGAGTGCGTGTTGCCGTTGAGGGCCTTGTGCGACGGGGCCCTCCCGACGCGGTCCGCCTGGGCGCCGCCGGGGCCCGGGGGCGGCGGCCACGCCGGGCCAGGCCCGCCTTCGAGCAGCTCACGCCCCCGGTCGGTGAGCACCCCTCCTGCTCGTCCGCTGCCCGCGCCGGCGAGGATGCCGCGCGAGCGGGCCCTGCCGAGCAGTCGGCGGGCGCGCTGGTCGGGCATCGAGTGGCGGGCGGCGAGGTCGACCACCGGGCGCCGGCTCCCGCCGGCCACGATCGCGAGGTAGTCGGCCGCCAACCGCGCGAGGGCGAGGTCGTCGACGGCGGGCGCCGGGCGCGGGGGCGGCTCGGGCTCCGCGGCCGTCTCGGGCGGCGGCTCCGCGTGGTCGGGGCCGGCGTGCGCGTATGTCCAGGTGCGTCGCTCGCGCGCGCGGGACACCGCGAGCGCCGCGCAGGCCCCGGCGAGCAGGACGAAGGCGGCGATCGCCACGACGATCGCGGTCGTCGGGATGCTGTCGTCGGGCTCCGAGAGCGGCGCCGCGGGAGGCGCCGCGCCCTGGCCCTGGGCCGGCACGACCGGCTCCTGCGGGGCCGGGGCCGTGGTCACCGGGTCGAGTGGGTACGCGTCCCAGAGCTCGCCGGGGCCGGCGCCTTGGCCCGCGGCCGCGGCCGGCGCGGCGAGCGTCGCGACGAGCAGGAGGAGGGCAGCGCCGCGTCGTGTGGAGGGTCTCACGGGCCCGCCCTCAGACGATCACCAGCGGCGTCCCGACCTGCAGCACGCTCCCCAGGCGGAGGATGTCCCCGTTCCGCATGCGGATGCAGCCGTGGGACACCGCGCCGGGCAGCAGCTCGGGTCGGTTGGTCCCGTGGATCCCGATGAAGCCCCCGCCGGGCCAGTCGGTCAGCCGAGAGCGGGCGCTCGTGCCGAAGGCCAGCGGCCCGTAGCGGGCGCTCGCGTAACGGCTCAGCCTGTTGCGGATGTAGAAGCTCCCGGCCGGGGTCGGGGTCGTGGCGCGGCCCACGCCGACCGGCGCTGTCAGCACGGCCTGGCCGGAGCGGTAGAGGGTGATCGTCCGCCGCGACCGGTCCACCACCACGCGCGAGCGCGAGACCCCCCCGGGGCCGAGCGCCCCCCGCGGCATCCAGCCCGCGCGCCCCGCCGGCCCGCCCGGGAAGCGCACCAATGCCCACGGCTCGCCCCCGGCGTCCTGCGCCGTCCGCTCGATGAGCACGACGTTGGCCGTCCCCTCCGGGGTGATCCCGCCGACGCGGCCCACCGGCCGCGCGCCCGCCGAGGGGGCCGAGTGGACGGCCGTCGTGCGGGTGAGGGAGGCCCACTCGGCGGTGATGCCGCTCGTGTCGAGTGCCATCGGCTCGGGGACGGCCAGCGCCGGCTCCGCCGGCCCCGGGCTCGGCCGCGGCGGCGCGTCGCCCGGCGCACCCTTCATCGACGCGACGGCGGCGACCACAAGGCCGACGCAGCCGATGGCCAGCGCCGCGCACGAGGCGACCAGGATGACGAGGGCGCGTCTCAGCACCGGCCGGGCCCGGTCAGCCCGTGAAGGACGGCCGGCGGTCGCTCTGGGTCGCGGGCGCGGCGACGATGAAGCCGGTCGACGCGACGATCTCCTCGGCCCTGGCGCGCGAGACGGGCGGGTCGAAGGCGTTGGCGGCCGGCGGCTTGGCCGCGAGGTAGCGGATCCAGGCCGCGTGGCGGGCCTCGACCGAGTGGATCGACAGCGCGGCGGCCAGGAAGTCCTTCGACCGGAGCTCCGTGAGCTGGCCCTTGTACGCGGCCGTGCCGAGGTCCTCGAATGCGACGGCCGTGCGCAGGAAGGCATCGCCGTCGGCCGTGGTGCCCTGGAAGTCGAAGGTGGGCCGCGCGACGGCCTGGCTGCCGAGCGCGCCCTGGAGCGCCGCGACGTGGGCCCGCTCGACGGCCCCGATCTGGGCCGCGGCCCGAGCGGCCACCCCGCTGAGGGCGCCGATCCGCTCGGCGTCGCTGTAGAAGCCGGCCTGGACGTACTCCAGCGTGAGGGCGAAGTTGACGATGCCCACGTCGCCGCTCCCCTGCCCCCGCGCGCCCTCAGCGAGCCCGAGCCCGGCC
>DATAGF010000048.1:0-4260 GCA_036257075.1 Miltoncostaeaceae bacterium | reverse complement strand
GGGCCAGTCGATCACCCAGCCGGCGGTGCAGGCCTGCCGCGACGGCGGCGTCTACAGCGCGACCGCGGACTCGGCGGCCCAGGTCGCCGAGCTGGACGAGGGCAACAACTCGCGGTCGTTCGGCCCCACCATCTGCTGAGCGGCGCGGCTAGCCGGTCCGCGAGGCGAGGGCGGGCGCGAGCCGCCGCTCGAGCTCGGGCGGCGGGAGGGCCCCGACCACGCGGTCGACCTCCTCGCCGTCGCGCATGATCACGAGGGTGGGGATGCTCATCGCCCGGTACCGGGACGCCAGCTCCGGCGCCTCGTCAACGTTCAGCTTGACCACCTTGACGTCGCCGGCGCGCGCCTGGGCCAGGCGCTCGAGCGCCGGTGACACCATCCGGCAGGGCCCGCACCAGGGCGCCCAGAAGTCCACGATCACCGGGACGGGCGCGCGGACCTCCTCGTCGAAGGTGCGCGCCTCGGCGTCGACGAGCCAGGGCAGCGGCTCCTTGCAGCGGGCGCAGCGCGGGATGGCCGTCGCGTGGGGCCGCAGGCGGTTGCGAGCGCCGCAGACCGGGCATGTGACGATGCTCGCCACGCGCCCCGACCTAGGGGACGTGCCCCGGCCCGCCGAGGCGGCCGTCCGGGCCGATGGAGCCGAAGCGCGCCTGGCCGCCCTGCCAGTGGATCTCCCGCACCACCCCGGTGACGAGCTCGGCGCGCTCGCCGGTGTCCATCTCCTCGAGCTGGCGCACCTGCTCGGCCGAGGCGTGCACGTCGCCGGCGTCGGCGAGCGCGCGCAGCGGGTCGTCGATCAACGCCTCGCGGAAGACCGGGTCGGCGACCGCCCGGACCCAGAGGGGGACGCCGTCGGACGCGTCCATGGCGCCATCATGGCACGGCGCTCAGGGCGCGGTCACGAGGCGGACCTCGCGCTCGGCGGCGCCGGCGGCCGCCAGCCGGAGCAGGCGGCGCCCCTCGGCGGCGACCGAGGACGCCGCGCGGCGCGGGATGCCGGCGTGCGTCACGACCAGGGTGGCGGCGCCCGAGCCGCGGTCGGCCTCGAGCCGCCAGACGGCGGCCAGGCGCCCGTCGACCAGGACCGACCCGGAGCCGATCCCGCCCGCCGCCGCCGACAGGCGGGCGCGCACGTCGCCGTCGACGATCCGCCCGCGGTCGGCGTGCGAGAGCAGGACGTTGTCGTACTCGGGCAGGTAGCGCGGCGGCGCGGGGGTGTCCGGGTCGGGCCGGGGGGCGTCGGGGAGGTCGAAGAGCTCGCGCCCCCGCTCGTCCCGGAAGGTCCGCAGGCCCGGGCGTAGCCGCTCGAGCACGGGGCGCATCCCCGTCAGCCGCGACCAGGCGGCGGCGTCCGCGGCCGTGGCCGGGCCGAACGCCCCCAGGTAGCGGAGCACGACCTCATCGATCGACGGCGCGGCCGCCAGCTCGCGCCCGAGCCAGGCCTCGGCGGTCGTCAGGGTCACCTGGCCGGCACGCCCCCAGACCCCCCGGGGCGGCACCTGCACCAGGGCGAGGCGGCCGCGGCAGGCGCCGACGAGCGCGCCGGCGTCGAGGTCGGGGAAGCGCTCCTCCATGACCGCGCGCAGCTGCGCCGGGGTGCGCGGCCGCTCGGCGAGGACCGCCCGGGCGACGGCGAGGACGGGCCCCAGGTCGACCCCGCGCAGGCGCGGCGCCCACTCGGGGTGACGCCGGAGCTCCGCGTCGAGCACGGGCTGCATCAGCGGCCGCAGCATCAGGCAGTCGTCCGCGCTGACGAGGTGGATGGTGGCGCGCATGACGACGGTCCGGACCGCGCGGCGCCCCTCGATCAGCCCCGCCAGCTCCTCGGGCCGGAAGCCCGCCAGGCGCGACCAGAGCGCCGTGTAGGGGTTCAGGGGCTCCTGGGCCTGGAGGCCGATCAGCCGCTCGATCACGTCGAGGCCCGGCGCCTCGGCCCGCTCCAGCAGCAGCTGGCGCGCGAGCAGGGCGCGGTTCAGGGCCCGCGCGCTCATGGTCTCGGCCGGCACCGGCGCAGGCTAGCCACGGCCGCGGCCCCCCGCGGTCGCGGGGTGCCGCGCGGGCGGGTCAGCTCGGGGTGGTGGAGGAGCCCTGGGCGCCGCCGCTGCCCTGGTCCCCCTGGCCTCCCTGGCCGCCCTGTCCGCCGCCGGGGCAGTCACCGCGGTCGGGCGCCGTCCCCTGGGGGGCGGCGGGAGTGGTCGCCGCGTCCTGAGCGAAGGTCGTCGCCCCGGTCATCGGCGAGCCGCTCGGGTCGCCGCCGCCGGCGAAGGCGCCCGCCGCGGCTCCGCCGAGCGCGCCGAGCCCGAGGGCGAGGGCCGCGGCGCCCACCGCGATCCCCGTGCGCCGCCGCGGGCCGTGGCCGGTCTGTTCGCTCACGTCAGTCCTCCTGAGTCGCTGTCGGTGCGACCCATCGAGACAGGCCGACTTCAGGAGCGCGTGGGAGTCGTCTCAGAGTTCGGTGAGAACGGCGGGCGCGGCGAACCGCGAGCGCGACCCCGGCCAGCGGCCGTCGGCCAGGTGGCGGGCGTCGAAGCGGGCCGGGCCGATCGCGCCCTCGCCGAAGCAGAGCTCGTAGCCCCGCCCGCGGCGGTCGAGCGCGTAGCGGCTCCGGTCGGGGCGCTCGTAGATGGTGACCCCGCCGCCGTCGCCGACGATGCGGTCGTCGTCCATCGCGTACGCGTGCACTGTGGTCCTCCTCGGGAGCTCGGACGGTTCATGCGCCGAGGCTGGCCGCTGACCGGCAGGCGCGTCAACGGACCGCCGCCGATCCGTAAGCGCTGCGTCAGCGGCCGAGTCCCGTCCTAAGCTGGAGGCCGGATGGCGGGCGGCCCGGGGCAGCAGCTGAACATGTTCGCGAGCGGCGCGGTCCTGACGAGGGCGCCGGCGTTCTCGTCGGCCCTGCCGCACGCGACTGCGCGCTGGCGCGAGCGGGGCGGGCTGCTGGTGGTGCCTCGGCGAGAGGAGGCGGCGCGCGCCCTCCTCGACGAGGCGGCCGGCGGCGCGGCCGTGCTCGGGCGCGAGGCGGTCACCTTCACGGGGCTGCGCGGACGCGTCGCGGACGCGGCCGGCGTGCCGGAGCCCCTGCCGCCGGCCCCCGTCGAGGTCCGCCTCGCCCTCCGCGAGGTCCTCGACGCGGCCGACCTCTCGCCGTTCGGCGACGCAGCGCGGGCGCCGGGCTTCCTCTCCGCCATCGAGCGGGCGGTCGCCGAGCTGCGGGCCGCCCGGGTGCCGCCGGCCCGGGCGGCGGCGGCCGCGGCGACGCCGGTGGCGGCCGCCGTCGCGGCGATCCACGCGGCCGCCGTCGACGCCGTGCCGCTGCCGAGCGACGGCCTCTGGGAGCTCGCCGGCGCCGCGGCCAGGGTCGGCCGGTTCCCGCCCGTCACGGTCGCCGGCTTCGACGACCTGGTCCCGGGCCAATGGGCCCTCCTGCACGCGCTGGGGCGGACGACCCCGGTCGAGGTCGTGATGCCCTTCGACCCGGGCCGTCCGGCACACGAGGCGCGGTGGGAGCGCCAGGCCCGGTGGGAGCGCGAGGCCGCGGCCG
This sequence comes from Miltoncostaeaceae bacterium, assembly GCA_036257075.1. Taxonomy (GTDB): domain Bacteria; phylum Actinomycetota; class Thermoleophilia; order Miltoncostaeales; family Miltoncostaeaceae; genus DATAGF01. The sequence continues at coordinate 719 of DATAGF010000048.1, read as the reverse complement.
TCGAGCGGGCCGGCGCCGCGGCGACCGGCGGGCCGGCGGCGCTCGCGGCCCGCCTGTTCGAGGACGGGCCGCCCGAGCCCGGGCCCGCGCCGCTCAGGCTCGTCGGGTCCGCGGGCACACGCGGGATGCTCCGCGCCGCCCTCGACGAGGTCCTCGCCGCGGTCGACGCCGGCGTCGCCCTCTCGGAGGTGGCGCTCGTGGTGCCGCGGCTGGCCGAGGTGCGGGACGACCTGGAGCGCCTGCTGGACGACTGGGCCGTCCCGGCGCGCCTGACCAGCCGGGTCCGGGCGCTCGAGGCGCCGCTCGCGCTCGCCCTGACCCACCTCCTGCGGCTCGGCGAGCTCGCCCCCGACGCGGCCGGCGCCCTCGACCACCTGCTGGGGTGGCTCCGCACGCCGTACAGCGGCGCCGACCCCGGCGAGGTCGACCTCTTCGAGGCGCACGTCCGCCGCGGCGGGGTCGCGACCCGCGCCGAGCTGATGGGCCGCTGGGAGGGGGTGGCCATCGCCCCCGCGCGGCGCCTGGTCGCGGCCGCCCGCTCAGGCCCTCGGGCACAGCTCGCGGCCATGGTGGACGCCGGCTGGGAGGCGCTGCGGCGGGCAGGCGAGGCGGACGCCCTGCCGGCGCGCGCCGACCTGCGGGATCGGGCCGCCCTGGCGGCGCTGGGGGGCCTCGCCGCCGCGGTGGAGGACGAGGCGGGCGCCGCGGACGACGAGGGC
>DATAGF010000034.1:0-21538 GCA_036257075.1 Miltoncostaeaceae bacterium | reverse complement strand
GACGATCCCGACCGCGGACCCGGCCGGCGCGGTCAGCGCAGGGTGGCCAGCAGGATGACGACGATCAGCAGGATCCCCAGCCCGGCGTAGGTCCAGCGCAGGATCCGCCGGCGCGTCTCGCGGTTCATTCCCGCGATGCGCTGGCGGGCCGCCTCCAGCTTCTCGGGATCCCGCTCCGGCTCGGGCCAGTCGTCGTCGTCGTCGTACGCCACCCCGTCAGGGTAGCGGCCCCGCCCGGGCGCCGAGGGCGCCGGTGCGACTCAGGCGACGTCGCGCAGGCGCTGGGCCTCGGCGAGGCTGGCCAGCTTCTGCAGCGACTGGTTCTCGATCTGGCGGATCCGCTCGCGCGTCACGTTGAACGTGCGGCCGACCTCGTCCAGCGTGCGCGGGTGCTCGCCGCCGAGGCCGTAGCGCAGCTCGAGGACACGGCGCTCGCGGTAGCTCAGCGTGTTGAGGACGTCGCGCAGCGCCTCGTTGCGAAGGACGGTCTCGGCGGCCGACTCGGGCGCGACGGCCTTCTCGTCGGCGAGGAACTGGCCGAACTCCGACTCCTCGTCGTCGCCGACCGGCTTCTCGAGCGAGACCGGGGTCTGGGCGCTCCGCTTGATCGACTCGACCTCGGACTCGGGGAGCTTCACGGCCTCGGCGATCTCGGGGATCGTCGGCTCGCGGCCGAGCTCGCCCACGAGCTTGCGCTCGGCGCGGTTGATCTTGTTCAGCTTCTCGACCACGTGGACCGGCATGCGGATCGTGCGGCCCTTGTCCGCGATGGCGCGGGCGACCGCCTGGCGGATCCACCAGGTCGCGTAGGTCGAGAACTTGAAGCCCTTGCGGTAGTCGAACTTCTCCGCGGCGCGGACCAAGCCGAGCGTGCCCTCCTGGATGAGGTCGAGGAAGGCCAGCCCCTGGTTGCGGTAGTTCTTGGCGATCGACACGACGAGCCGGAGGTTCGACTCGACCATCTTCTTCTTGGCGGCCTGGTCGCCGAGCTCGATCAGCTTCGCCAGCTCGACCTCCTGAGCGGCCGTGAGCAGGGGCACCCGCCCGACGTCCTTCAGGAAGAGCTGGAGCGCGTCGGTGCTCGTGTCGGCCTTCAGGTTGAGCTTGCGCGGAGGCCGATCGGCGGCCTCGGCGATCTGGGCCAGGCGCTCGCGGGCCTCGCCCTCCTCGAGCAGCTCGACCCCGAGCTCGTCCAGGTGGCGGTACAGCCCCTCCGCCGCCCCCTCGTCCAGCGAGATGCCCTCAACGGCCTGCGCGACCTCGTCGATGCTCAGGAAGCCCTGCTCCTGCCCGCGGGCGAGCATGGACTGAACCTCTTCAAGGACGAGCATCTCGCTGACCGTCATGTCCTCACCTCCGGCTGGACGCCATCGATCTCGTGGACGGGTCCACACCCACCGCCGGCCGCCCGGAACGAACGCCCGTTCGCTACGCTACCGCTTCACTTCTTGAAGTCAATGCCACCGGCAGTCTTCCATCGTCCGAAGACGCCAGGAACTTGAGCCCTCAGGGGCGTCTACGTGGCGACGCGCCGGTCGGACCTGTCCAGGGGGATTTCTGGGCGCCTGAAGGCGATCCCTTCCCAGGGAACCGCGGCATGATCACAGGCGCGCCTTAAGCGTCGGTTAAGCCTACGTGCGAAGGCGATGAAGTCGCGGCGGTTTTCCTGCGTCAACCGCCGGCCCGGCCGAGCTCGGCCAGCAGTGCGCTCGCCGTCCGCCCGAGGCGGGTGTCCGCGCCGAGGGCGACCGTGCGCCGCCACGCCCGCTCGGCGGGGCCGGCGCGCCGGCGGTAGATCTCGACCCAGCCCTGGTTGAACGCCACGAGCTGGTCGTCAGGGTGCTCGGCGGCGAGCGCGGCCAGCCCCGCGGTCGCGCGCGCGAGGCCCTCGCCGTCGGCGCCGTCCAGCATGGCGAGGCCGGCGCGGGCGGCGACGTCGCCGGGCGCCTCTGCGAGGGCGGCGCGGTAGGCGCGCGCGGCGTCCTCCGGCGCGCCGAGCAGCTGGAGGACCGAGCCGAGCTCGACCAGGCGCCGCGGATCGGGGTCCCGCTGGGCCAGCTCGCTCAGACGGCTCGCCTGGCGGATCGGGGGCAGGTCGCCGATCCCGTCGGGCGGCGGGCGGTCGAGCACCAGCGCGAGCGGCGGCAGGCCCTGGCCGCCGGCCACCGCGCCGCCGGGCACGGCGACGGGGCCGGGGGCGACCGCCTGGGCCTCGTCGCGGGCGCCCGCGCCGACGGGCGAGTCGAGGGCGTCGGCCAGGAGGAGGGCGGCGCCGACCGCGAGCGCCCAGACGGCCAGCACGGCGGCGAGCCGGCGCGGGGTGATGCGGAGACGCGCCCGGCGGGGCGGGGGCGATGGCGGGACCGCTGACACTGTTCGCGGCCGACGTTAGCCGCAGGCGGGCGGGTCGACCACCGACAGGCGTCACGGCCGGCTCGGGGATCCAGTCCGTCGGTGGTAACATCTGCGACGATCATGGGGTCCAAAAGCGCGCCGGATGCCGCGGGCGTCACGTGTCCCGTCCTCGCCACGGCCCACATCGTGTCCGGCAAGTGGACGCTCGTGATGCTGCGCGACCTCGCCGAGGGTCCGCGCCGCTTCAGCGAGCTCCAGCGCTCGCTGGCGGGCATCAGCCCCAGGACGCTCTCCATCCGCCTGCGCGCCCTCGAGTGCGAGGGGATCGTGGAGCGGCGCGAGTTCGCCGAGATGCCGCCCCGCGTCGAGTACCGCCTGACGCCCAAGGGCGCCGCCCTCGCGCCGATCGTCGACGCGATGCGCGCCTACGGTGCCCGGTGGCTCGCCGATGACTGCGACGACGGCCGCCCCGTCGAGCGGATGCTCGAGGCCGTCTAGGCCCTCATCCCGGTCGCCGGCTGCGCAGGAAGCGCAGCGGCAGGTAGAGGGTGTGGGGCATCCGCCGCTCGAGCACGCGGCGAAGCTCCTCGCGGCCGTCCTCGTCCAGCAGGTGGGCGAAGTAGGTGCGCGAGAAGACCGCCCAGGCCCCGTCGAGCTCCTCCATCACGACGGCGAACTGGACGTCCTGCTCCTCGACCGTCCCCATGCCGGCCTCGTTGAAGGCGGTCTGGTCGCGCGGCTCGTGGGGCATGCTCGCGCGGCTCGCCCGGCCGGCGAGCGCGCCGGGGGCGCGGCGGCCGACGACGGCGACCACGGCGCCCATGAAGGAGGCGTCGATGGGGCGCAGGCGGTCGAAGGCCGTGACGGTGGCGACCAGGCGCCCGCCCGGGCGCAGGACGCGGAAGATCTCGCTCACCGTCCGCGGCAGGTCGGCGACCTGCTCCAGCACGAGGCTCGCGACCACGCAGTCGAAGGTCCGGTCCGGCACGTTCGCCATGTGCTGGGCGTCGCCGCGCCGGTACAAAATCGGCAGGTCGTCCGCGGTCCGCGCCTGGGCCTCCTCGATGCACTCCGGGCTCGAGTCGACGCCGACCACCATGCCCCCCGGGCCCACCACGCGCGCAGCGGCGCGGGTCGCCCCGCCCGAGCCGCAGCCGATGTCGAGCACGCGCTCGCCGGCGACCACGGGCGCCCAGGCGATGGGGCTGTCGTAGAGCTGCACGCCGCGGTTGCCGGGCAGGACCGCGAGGGACTCCTCCGTGGCCGCGGGGTCGAGCGCGTGCACCGCCCGGTAGAAGCGGGTCGCGAGGGCGCCGACCAGCGGCGTCCCCGTCGCGATCTCGGCGCGGATCTCCGCCAGGGCCTGCTCCGGCCCCGGCTCGGCGACGCCCGTTGCGGCGGGGTCGTCGGCGGAGGGGTCCATCCCGTGATGGTACCCGCGGGTTACGATCGCTCCCGGTGAGGGTGCGTCTGGTCAGCGGGGCCGCCGAGCCCTTCGGGGCCGTCGTCCACGCGCTGGCGATCGCGGACGGCCTGGAGGCGCTGGGCCACCACGCGGAGGTGTGGGCGCCGGACGCCGCCGGCGCCGCGCTGCAGGGCGCGGAGCGGGCGCGCGTCCGGACGGTCGCCGTCCCGCGGGAGGGGGCCGACCCCGAGGAGATCGCCCGGGCCGCCGTCGCGGCCCTCTCCCGCACGCTCGGGCTCGCCGAGCCGGCCGACGTGGAGCACGCCCAGGACCCGATCGCCGGGGCGGCGCTGTTGGCGCTGCGCGACCGGCGGGGCGGCGGGGCGGTCGTCCGAACGGTCCACCACATCGACGTGGCCCTGCCGGCCCTGCAGGAGTCGGAGCGGGCCTCGATCCAGGGGGCCGACGCCTGCATCTGCGTGTCGGCCTTCTGGGCCGAGCGCCTCCGGTCCGAGTACGGGGTGGAGGCCGCCGTGGTGCCCGACGGCGTCGACGCGCCGAGGTTCGCCTCCTCGACTCTCGGCCGGGCCGAGGCGGGGGAGCTCTTCGGCTGGGGCGGCCGGCCGGCGGTCCTGGCCCTCGGCGGCATCTCGCGGCGCAAGGGCAGCCGCGCACTGCTCGAGGCCTTCGCCCGCGCCCGCTCGCGGCTGGGCGAGGGGGGCCTGCTCGCGATCGCCGGTCCTGACCGCGACTCCGGGGACTACGCGGCGGGCTGGCGCGCCGACGCCGAGCGCCTGGGCCTTCCGGTGGCGCGCCGGCGCCCCGGCCCACGGGACGCCGTGGCGCTGCTCGGGGCGGTGCCGGCGCGCGAGATGCCGGTCCTCTACCGGGCCGTCGACGCCCTGGCGTATCCCTCGACGCGCGAGGGCTTCGGCCTGGCCGTGCTCGAGGCGGCGGTCGCCGGCGTGCCCGCCGTCGTCAGCGACCTGGCGGTCCTGCGCGAGACGCTGACCGACGAGCGCGACTGCCTCATGGTCCCGTCCGGCCACTCCGGCGCGCTGGCCGAGGCGCTCGTGCGGCTCGTGCGCGACGGCGACCTCCGCGCGCGGCTCCTGGCCGGCGCGCGCGAGACCGCCGCGCGCTACCGCTGGGACGACGCCGCCCAGGCGCACCTGCGGGTCTACGAGGGCGTGCTGGCCGCCGGCTGAGGGCGGCCGGCGGCGGCGAGCGCCGCCGCGACGTCCTCGAGGCCCTCCAGCTCGACCGGCTCGCGCTCGAAGGCCGGCACCTCCGTGACCGGCGCCCCATCGAGGGCGCCCGACAGCGCCTCTCGGGCGTCGAGGTCGCGGAGGGCGAGGATCTGCTCCTCGCGCTGGCTCGCCGCGGCCCGCTCGGCGAGCGAGGCCGGCTCGAGGGCGCCGGCGGCCGCCAGCGCCGGGACCAGCGTCTCCGGCCGCGCCAGCCCGCCCGGCGGCAGGGGGTGGACCCGGTTGAGGACCAGGCCGGCGAGCGGGTAGCCGTCCTCGTCGAGCCGGCGCCCGAGCGCGACCGCCTGCTCGACCGCCTCGGAGTTGGGGGCGGCCACCACGACGAAGCCGGCCTCTGGCGAGCGCAGCAGGGCGCTGATGGCCTTGGCGCGCGCCGCGAAGCCGTCGTACATGCCGTCGAAGGCGCCCAGGAAGTCGCTCAGGTCGCGCATCAGCTGGGCGCCGGTGAGGCGCTGCAGGATGGAGAAGGCGGTGCTCGTCCCGGCCGCGAGCACGCGGCGGCCGAGGCCCGCGCCCGGCACGGGCGGGCGCAACAGGAGCCGCAGCGCGCGCCCCTCGATGAAGCGGGTGATGCGCGCGGGGGCGTCCAGGAAGTCGAGGGCATTCTGCGAGGGCGGCGTGTCGAGCACGATGGCGTCGAACGAGCCCTCCTCCACCAGCTCGTGGAGCCGCTCCACGGCCATGTAGTCCTGGGCGCCGGCCACCGCGCCCGACAGGTGGCGGTAGATCCGGTTCTCCAGGATCCGCTCGCGAGCCTCGGCGGTCGGCGCCTCGCGGGCGACCAGCCGGTCGAAGGTCGCCTTCGCGTCCAGCTGGAGGGCCCAGAGCTCGGCGCCGTCCGGGCCGAGGTCGGCGGGGACGCGCCGGGGCTCGTCCCCCAGCCCCGCCATGCCGAGCGCGGTGGCGAGCCGGCGGGCCGGGTCGATGGTCACGACGGCGGTGCGCGCGCCCCGGCGGGCCAGCCCGAGGCCGAGGCCGGCGGAGACGGTCGTCTTGCCGACGCCGCCGGCGCCGCAGCAGACGACGATGCGGCGCCCCTCGACCGCCTCGATCACGGCCGCCCGTTCCGCGAGACGGCGCCGGCGAGCGCGCCCGAGAGCTCGTCGAGCGCGGCCAGGTCGAAGCGCCGGCGCACCAGCTCGGGGAGCTCGATGACGGGCAGGCGGGTGCCCTCGGCGAGGCGGCGCCGGTAGCCCTCGTCCGCGCGCTGCTCGGCGAGGTGGCGCAGGGCCGCCGCGGCGGCGCGCGAGGGCGGTCCGTCGGCCGTGGCCGCCAGGCTCGCCAGAGCCGGCTCCTCGTCGGCGCGGAAGCGGTCGCCGCGGACGCCGTTGAGCACCGCCGCCGCCACGGGCAGGCCGCGCTCACGCAGGGCGTCCGCCGCCTCCACCGCCTCGGAGATCGCCAGCTCGTCCGGCCGGGCGACGATGGCGACCCCGGTCGCCGCCGGGTGGCTGACCACCTCCTGGATCCGCGCGGCCTGGTCCCGGATCGGGCCTCCGCCGGCGATCTCCTCGACGTTGCCCGCGGTCTCCAGCAGGGCGATGCCGTGCCCGGTGGCCGGGCAATCGACCACGAGCTGGTCCCAGACGGGCCTGCGGTCCTCGTGGAGGTCGACGGCGTAGGTCCACACCTTGCCCACCGTCACGAGCTCGGGCAGGCCGGGCGCCGCGGCGGCGAAGGTGCTGAACGCGCGGCTGCGGGTCATCAGCTCCACGAGCGGGCGCACCTTGAGCTGGCCGGTCAGGTACTCCTCGATCGCGTACTCGACGTCGACCTGGACGCCGAAGAGGCCGGGCGCGAGCTCCGCGGGCGCCTCGTGGCCGACGCTCGCCCCGCGGAACAGGCGCGACAGCCGGTTCTGGCCGGCCACCTCGATCAGCAGCGAGCGCTTGCCGGCCCGCGCCGCGGCGAGGCCGAGGGCGGCCGACACGGTGCTCTTGCCGACCCCGCCCTTGCCCAGCACGAAGCAGAGCCGCCGCTGCGACAGCGGGGGCCCGCCCCGAACCGGGATGGCCGCGCTAGACGTGATCGAGCGCGTCCAGGCGCCGCTGAACGAAGAGGGTGACGTCGTCGAGGCCGGCGCCCCGGGCGACCGCGAGGGCGTCCTCGTAGCGCGAGCGGGCGCGCGCGATCCGCTCCTCTCCGGTGCGGTTCTTGAGCGTGTTGTCGCCCGACAGCAGCAGCTGGCGGACGCGCCGGCGCGCCTCGTCCTCGCTCACCTCGGCTCCTCGCTGGACTCCGCCGCCGAGCTTACCGCGCCCTCGGCGGGCGGGACCCCGGCCAGCAGGTCGGCGAGGCGGTCGGCGCCGAGCGACGAGGGGACGGCGCGCCCGCGAGGGTCCGACAGGAAGAGCCTCGGGCGGATCGGCTCGACGCCGTCGAAGCGCCAGACCCCCGGCTCGCGCTCCAGCGCCTGCAGGGCGGGCAGCAGCGGGGCCAGGTCGACCCTCGCCGGCAGCGGCCGCGAGACGTAGTCGACCCAGGTCTCGTACCGGTGCCGGAGGACCAGGGTTCCGTCGGGCAGCGCCGTGAGGATCCGCATATGCCCGGTGCGGGGGTGAACGGCCATGTCGTGCAGCGGGCGCGGGGCGCGGACGATCGCCAGGTCGGCGTCGGGGCGGTCCTCGATCGTGGCCTCGCAGGCGTCGATGAGCGCGACGTCGGCCTCCACCCGGGCCCACTCGGGCTCCCAGAGCATCCGGTAGCGGCCGGGGTCGGCCAGGAGACCGCCCACCCTCGGCAGGATCGCGTGGTAGAGCGCGCCGGCCGGGTCGCGGCCGCTCGCGCGGGCGAGGGCCCGGCCGACCTCGGGGAACGGGGTCGTCGCCCGCTCCGCCATGGCCATCGCGGCGATGGCGGCGCGCGCGGCCCAGGGATCGGTCCAGGTGCCGAAGTCACCGGCCTCGGCGGCCGCGATCGCGAGGCGGCGCTCCGGCGCGCTCTCGGCGGGGCGCTCGAGGAGCATCCAGATGCCGAAGAGGCCGTCCTCGTCGTAGTGGTTGTTCGTGACCGCGGCGACCTCCGGCCCGGCGGCGCCGGCCCGCAGGTAGCGGTCGACGATCTCGGCGCTCGTGTCGGCCGCCAGCCCGGGCGGCGTGCCGGCGCGCGGCCAGTGCGACAGCGACAGGGCGGTGCCGGGCAGGCGGGCCCCGTCGACGACGACGTGCGGCGCGCCTTCGAGGTCCTCGGCCGGGACGAACGCTGCGCCCTCGGCGATCCGCGGCAGCCGGTCGGGGTCGGGCTCGGCGGGGGGGCGCATGGACGCCGCAGGATAGCCCTCATGGGATACTGCCCCCGTGGACTTCGTCGTCGACAACGGCGTGGCCCTGTCGGCCATCTTCCTGGGCGTGGTGGTCCTGGTCGCCCTCGGCCTGCTGGCGGTGACCGGGCTGCGGCTGTGGCGGCGGGCGCGCGCCGCGCAGAAGCGCATCGAGCGCGAGAGCGAGGCGCTGACCGCCCAGACCGACCGGCTGTCGGCGGCCATGGCGGCGATGCCCGAGCGCCAGGCCGAGCTGCAGTGGGAGATCGCGTCGTTGCAGCGGCGCATCGAGGTGCTGAAGGTGCTGGCCGACAGCGCGAGCGAGGCGATCACGGTCCTGCGCTCCCCGCTGCGGTACTTCACGGGATGAGTCCCGACGAGCGCCTCGCCGTGGTCGACGTCGGCTCGAACTCGGTGCGCCTGCTGCTGTGCGAGGGCATCGGCCCCGACGGCCCCCGGGGCGAGCGCGAGACGACGGTGATCGGGCTCCGGCGCGGCGCGGCGCCGGACGGCACCATCGCCCCCGACGCGCTCGAGCGCCTCGACCGGACCCTCGCGGGCTACGCCGAGGCCATCGAGCGCTTCGGGCCGGCCCGCACCGTGCCGGTCGCCACCAGCGCCACGCGGGACGCCCCCAACCGGGAGGCGATCGCAGGGGTCGTCGAGGGCCGCCTGCGGGCGCCGATGCGGGTGCTGGACGGTGAGGAGGAGGCGGCGGTCTCGTTCGCCGGCGCCCGCCTGGCCGTCGAGGGCGACGAGCCGGTCGTGGTCGTCGACGTCGGCGGCGGGAGCACCGAGCTCGTGCGCGGCGGGCCGTCGGGGCCGGAGGCGGCCGTGAGCCTCCAGCTCGGCGCGGTCCGCCAGACCGAGCGCCACGTCGCCGGCGACCCGCCCCGCCCGGAGGAGCTGGAGGCCGTCCGCCAGGAGGCCCGGCGGCTCTTCGAGCCCGCGCTCGTGGAGATCGGCGGGCCGGCGCCGGTCGTGGGCGTCGCGGGGACCGCGACCTCGCTCGCCGCCATCGACCTCGGACGCTACGACCGCGACCGCGTCCACCGGCACCGCCTGCCCCTCGAGACCATCGAGCGGCTCGTGGCGCGCCTGGCCGGCATGACCCTCGCGGAGCGGCGAAGCGTGCGGGGGCTCGACCCCGAGCGGGCGCCCGTGATCGTGGCCGGCGCGCTGCTCGTGGCCGAGGCGGTGAGGGCCGCGGGGCAGGACGAGGCGATGGTGAGCGAGACCGATCTCCTGGACGGCGTGGCCCTCGGCGCGGCCGGCGCGCCGGTCCTGTCGTCACCCTTGTGACGAACTTTCCTTAGAATCCCGCCATGGGCACCGCGAACGGATCGCGCTACACCGGTCCGACCGTGGGCGCCGACGTGATGCAGGGGCGCCGCACGATCCTCGCGACCGGGGCGAACATGCGCCACATCCGGCACGCCGAGATCCTCGAGCGCTGGCCGATCCTGCCCGAGGGCTGGGCGAGGGCGGTGGAGACGACGCGACTGGAGTCGGTCGACCGGACTCCGGGGGCCGCGAGCTTCGGCCGCTGACCCGGGAGCCGGCCCCGACCTCCTGATCGTCGGGGCCGGGGTGATCGGGCTGGCGACGGCGCTCGCCGCCCAGGACCGCGGCGCCCGCGTCACGGTGCTCGAGGCCGAGGCACCCGGGGCCGAGGGGTCGGCGGGCCCGGGCCGCATCTTCCGCCACATTCACGACCTCGACGAGCTGGTGCCGCTGGCAGCGGTGGCGCGGCGCGGCTGGGATGAGGCCGGCGAGCGCTTCGGGCGGCGGCTGCTCGACGACCGCGGCGCGCTGCTCATCGGCGGTCCGCGCGATCGCTACGCGGCGAGCCTGGCCGCGGCCGGGATCGCCCACGCGCTGCTCGAGCCGGACGATCTGCCGCCGCAGCTCGCGCCCCTCGGCCGCGGGCTGCTCGACCCCGGCGGCGGGACGATCGACGCCGAGGGCTACATCGAGGCCCTGGCGCAGGAGCTGGCCGACCGCATCGAGTTCGCCCCCGCGCGCGAGGTCCTCGACGAGCCGGGCGGGCCGGCGGTGGTGACGGACCACCGGCGCATCGACGCGGGCGCGGTGCTGATCAGCGCCGGCGCGGCCACGGCGGAGCTGGGCGCGCCGCTCGGCCTCGCGCCGCCGCTCGCGACCAGCGAGCACCGCCGCGTGACCTTCGGCGGCACCAGCGGGGACGGGCTGCCGTGCGTCCTCGAGCGGTCGAGGACCGAGCCCATGACCGGCTACCTCACGCCGCTCCCCGGCGGCGGCGTCGCCCTCGGTACCGGCGCCGCCGACGACCTGCCCGACGACGACGCGGTCGCGCTCACGGCCGCCTATCTGACCGCCATCATCCCCGGCGCCGACCCGGCGCCCACGGCGGCGGTGCGGTGCCGCTCGGTCGTCCTGGCCGGGCACACCGAGGCCCTCGGCCTCTACCGGGCCGGAGTCGTCGCGGCCTTCGCCGGCGGCAACCTGTTCAAGCACGCGCCGGCACTCGGCCCCCTGCTCGCCGAGGCGCTCCTCGAGGGCCGCGCCGACCCGCTCCTGACACCTCCCTGATCCGGGTGTGGCCAGCGCGGCCCGTTTGCGCAATGGTGGCGGTACCGGACCACGACACGGAAGGGGAACGGAGTGGCCAACGAGGACAGCACTTTCCTGCTCGTCGGGGCGTATGCGAGCGTCGACGACGCCCAGGCCGACTACCAGGTGGTCAAGGACCTCCACGCCGAGAAGGTGATCGGCGGCTTCGACGCGGCCGTCATCACCAAGGACGACAAGGGCAAGGTGCACGTCAACAAGGACGAGACCGCCACGCGCAGGGGCGGCTGGGGCGGCCTCGGCGTCGGCGCGCTCGTCGGCCTGATCTTCCCGCCGTCGCTGATCGCCAGCGCGGCCGTGGGGGCGGCGGTGGGCGCCTTCGGCGGCCACCTGGCCAAGGGCATGTCGCGCTCGGACATGAAGGACCTCGGCGAGCTCCTGGAGGAGGGCGAGGCGGGGCTGGTGGTGATCGGCGACTGGCGCCTGGAGGAGCGCATCGACGAGCTCCTGAGCCGCGCCGAGCGGCGCCAGGCCAAGGAGCTGCGCGACCTCGACAAGGCCGAGACCGAAGAGCAGATCGGCAGCCTGATGTCGGGGCAGGGGTCCTAGCGGCGATGGCGGTCGGCGAGGGCGCTCCCGGTGGCCCGGTTTCGGGCGAGCCTGCGCTCTCGTCGGCCCAGCCCTCGATCAGCGGCGTCGAGGCGGTGAGGGGCCAGGGCGCCTGGATCGAGTCCGCCGACGGGCGGGCGTACCTGGACCTGGCGGCCGGGATCGCAACCTGCAACCTCGGTCACAGCCACCCAGCCGTGATCGCGGCGGTCCTCGACCAGATGGAGCGGGTCATCCACCTCGGCGGGGTCTGCGGGCACGCGCCTCAGCGCGACCTGGCGGACCGGCTCGGGGGGATCGCCCCCGTGAGCATCGACCGCTTCCTCTTCTCGACAACCGGCTCGGAGGCGAACGAAGTCGCGCTGCGGCTCGCCCGCACGGCCACGGGCCGGCCCGGCGTGGTCTGCTTCCGCGGCAGCTTCCACGGCCGCACCGCCGGGGCCCTGGCGGCCACGACCTCGAAGGCGGCCTTCCGGATGGGCCTGGGGGCTGGCGGCGCCCACGTCGCGCCCTTCCCGCGGCCCGACGAGCTCGGCCTCCCCGAGGAGGAGGCTGCAATGCACGCCCTGGCCGAGCTCGACCAGCTCCACCGCCACCAGCTCGCCCCCGAGGAGACCGCCTGCTACATGATCGAGCCGGTCCAGGGGCACGGCGGCTGCCACCCGGCCGGCCGGCGCTTCCTCGAGGGGCTGCGGGAGCGGGCCGACGCCAACGGCGCCCTGCTGGTCTTCGACGAGATCCAGACCGGCTTCGGCCGCACCGGGGACTGGTTCGCCGCCGGGACGTACGGCGTCGACCCGGACGTGATGACGATGGCGAAGGCGCTCGGCGGCGGCTTCCCGCTGTCGGCGATCGGGGCCCGCGCCCAGGTGATGGCCATGATGCGCGCCGGCGACCACGGGTCGACCTTCGGCGGCAACCCCGTCTCGTGCGCGGCCGCCCTCGCCGGCATCGACGCCATGGAGGCCGAGGGCCTCCCCGAGCACGCCCGCATCCTCGGCGAGCGGGCCATGGAGCGGCTCGCGGCCCTCGACGCGCGGCACGGGGGGCTCCGCGTGCGCGGCCTCGGCCTGATGATCGGCATCGAGGTCGGCTCGCCCGACGGCCTGGAGCCCCGGCCCGACATCGCCGAGGCCATCAGGAAACGCGCGCTGGCGGAGGGGGTCCTGGTGATCTGCTCGGGCCCGGAGGCGAACGTGATCCGAATCCTGCCGCCCCTGGTGATCACCGACTCGGAGCTCGACCGGGCGCTCGACGTGCTCGAGGCGGCCGCCGACGCCGAGCTGGGGGACGCGGCGCCGGCCGGTCAGCGGCGGCCGAGCAGCTCCAGGTAGAGGGCCTGCGTCTCCGGGCCGGGGTCGACGCCCTGGGTCTGGCGCAGGACCGACCGGCAGGCGTGGAACTGGCGGAGGGCGAGCGGCAGGCGGCCGGCGTCGGCGTGGGAGCGCATCACGCCCCGGTGGCCCTCCTCGTTCTCGGGGTCGGCCTCCACCAGCGCCTCGAAGTGGGCGATCGCCTCGTCGGGCTTGCCGTCCTCCAGCAGCGCCTCGGCCAGTCGCGCGCGGAGCGCGGCGAGCGCGCGCGCGCAGTCCTCGCGCACCTCCCGCGCCCAGTCCGCGTGCGGCCACTCGGGGCAGAACGGCCGGCCGTACCGCTCGAGCGCGTCCGCGAGCCCGTCGCGGCCCAGGGCCCCGGCGTCCAGGCGCAGGAGGTCGTCGACGTCCCAGGCGTCGTCCGGTCTGAGCGCGACGCGGCAGGTCGAGCCCTCGGCGGCGATGAGCCCCGTCGCCGCCGTGGCGTCCGGCGCGTCGAGCGCCCGGCGCAGCCCGGCCACCGCCTCGGAGAGGGCGCGCGTCGCCCGGTCGGCGGGGTCGCCCGGCCACAGCCAGCGCAGCAGTTGCTCCCGCGCGACCGGGCGCCGCGCGGCCAGCAGGGCGGCGAGCAGCTCGCGGGCGCGCTCGCCCCCCAGCTCCGAGGCGGTCACCGGCACGCCCCCGCGGCTCGCCTCGAACCCCCCGAGGCTGGCGATCGCGACCGGCGGCCGGCGGGGGGCGGGGTCGCGCGGCTCGGCGGGCTCGGAGAGGGCCGGCGCGGGCGGCGCGGCGGCCGGCGCCGCGTCGGCGAGCCGCAGCGCCTCGTCCAGTACGTCGCGGCTGAAGGCCAGGTCGGCGACCAGCCCGTCGAGCCGGTCGGCGAGGTCGTGCAAGTAGGGCTGGGTCGTCTCCGGGACGAACGGCGATCGCCGCGAGGAGATCTCGGACAGCACGTCGCGCGTGCGGGCGAGCACCCGGCGCATGACGAGCACCGAGGCGAGGAGGTCGGAGCCGTCGGCCGGGTCGGGCCGCCGGCCCGGGAGGGCGGCCGCCATCCGCAGCTCGTCGATGCGGTCGCCGAGCCCGCGGACGACGGCCTTGAGGCCGTCCGTGAGGTGCCCCACCAGCTCGAAGATCAGGAAGCCGTGGGTGCGCGCGAAGCGGGGGAAGCCGTCCCGGTAGCGCTCGCGGAGGTCCTCGAAGTGGGTGGGCAGGCCGCGGTGCACCGTCACGACGGCGCCAGGGGTCACCACGATCTCGCGCCGGTCCAGGACCAGGGCGTCGCCGTCCAGGCGCGCCCCGGTCAGGCTGAGCTGCAGGTGGTCGGCGCCGTACACCGAGGCGACCGTCCCCGCCGCCTCCGGGTCGGCGCCGAGCCCCGCCGGCACGAGCCCGGCCGTCGTCAGCGCGGCGATCGCCCCGGGCGCGGGCAGCTCGACGTCGACCCACACGAACCCGTCGCCCCCGTCCAGCTCGTGGGCGCCCGGCTCCAGGACGCGCTCGGCGTGGGCGTCCAGGTCGAGCCAGACGCCCCGAGCCGGTGGAACGATCGTCACCACGGCCGGGCTCACACCGGCACGGGCTCGGGGACGAGGCGCCGCGCACGCTCGAGGGGCCGCCCGACGCAGCGCCCCGTCAGGACGGCGAGCGCCTCGACGGCCCACCTCGCGGCGCCTTCTCGGTCGCCTGCCAGGAGGTGGCATTCGGCGAGCTCGACCGCGGTCAGCCCCGCCTCGAGCGGAGCCTCCATCGCGCGCTGGAGGCGGTGGGCCTCCAGAAGCGTGGAGCGGCCCCGGGCTCCGTCCGCCTCGGCGACTGCCGCGGTGCCCACGATCCGGAGCGCGCGAGCGGCGGCCCACGGCACGCGGACGTGCTCCGCCTGGCGCAGCGCTTGGCCGCCCGTGACACGCGCCCGTGGCGCGTCGCCGCAGAGGAGGTACGCCTCTGCGAGCCAGCCGCCGAACCAGCACTCGACGCGGCGGTGCCGGGTCCTGCGGATGGCGGGGAGACAGGCCGTCAGGGCATGCACGGCGCGTTCGGGGTCCCCGGACTGGGCCCGTGCGAACGCGAGCATGCCCTCGGCCCAGGCGGTGTTGGCGGGGTCCGGCGAGAGCGCGAGCGCGCGCTCGCACTCCGGGACCGCCGCCTCACCGTCCCCTCTGGTCGCCAGGTACATGCCTCGGCTCCAGGCGGCGAAGCTCCGCAGGCGGGGGTCGCCGGCCTCGTCGCCGAGCTCGACCGCGCGCTCCGCGGCGCGGAGCGCCTCGTCGACGCGTCCCAAGAAGAGGAGGTTGTGGCCGACGTAGCAGAGGCAGTGGACCAGCCACCAGCGGTCGTCGGCCCCCTCGAGGTCCAGCGCGGCGGCGCTGCCGACGTCGAGTCCCTCGCCGAACAGCCCGCACCACCAAGCCTCGCGGGCGAGCACGTAGCGAGCGCGGCCGCGGACGACGGCGTCTTCGGCGGGGGCGGTCGAGAGCGCCCGCTCGGCCTCCGCCCGGGCCCTGACGGCGTCTCCGAGATGGCTCAGCGTATGGCCGCGCCAGAGGTGGTAGCCGGCTCGGCCCCGCGCGTCCGGCAGGCCCTCGACCGCGTCCTCCACCTCTCCGAGCAGCCGATCGCCCTCGGCGAGCTCACCGAGGAAGTAGAGCGACTGGACCAGGCGGAGGGTCAGATCGAGCCTGGCCCCCGCGCGCTCCTCGGGCGGCAGGCGCTCCGCGTGGGCCAGCGCCTCCCGCACCGCCGCCGCGGCCTCCCCATGCGCGTGCCGCGCGAGGTTGTCGGCGGCGAGCCGGTCGAGGTGCAGGATGGCGACACGCGGCTCGCCGGCGCGCGAATAGTGGTACGCGAGCCGGTCCTGGACCTCGGACGTGCGCCCCGCGTAGAGGGACTCGAGCGCGACGCCGGCGGCACGATGAACCCGCTCGCGCCGCCCGCTCAGCATCGACCCCTCCGCGACCTCCTGGATCAGCGCGTGCTTGAAGGCGCTGACCGGCGGGGTCCCGGAGCGCTCGGAGAGGAATCCCGCGCCCCTGAGGTCCTCGAGCGCGCGGTTGACCGGCTCGCCGTCGCCGAGGACCAGCTCGAGCAGGACGGGGTGGAACTCTCGCCCCAGCACTGCCGCGGTCTGGAGGACGCGTCGCCGGTCGGGCGGCAGACGGTCGATGCGCGCGGCGATGACGGCCTGGAGGGAGGACGGCACGGCCTCCTCGACCGCGCCCTCCTCCTCGCCGGCCGCGTGCGTCAACTCCTCGAGGAACAGCGGGTTGCCGGCCGCGCGCTCCAGGATCGCCGCGGCGACGGGCCCGGACAGCGGCCCGTCGCCCGCCGCCGACCGGATCACACGGGAGGCCTCATCCGACGCGCGGGGCCCGCGCGCCAGCCCGCTCGCGGCCGGAACGTCCAGCCACGGAGGCCGGTATCCCGGCCGGTGCGTCGTTACGAGCAGGATCGCCTCCGCCGCGACGTCCGCCGCGAGCGCTCCCAGGAACTCCTCCGACGTCGGGTCGATCCAGTGGACGTCCTCGACCACCAGGACGAGCGGGCGACGCCGGCTTCCGTTGCGGCACAGCAGCCGGAGGGTCGCGAAGGTCCTCGCCTTCCGGGCCTCGGGCGTCAGCCCGCCGCCGTACTGCGGTTGATCGACGAGGAGCCCGGCGATGTCGGGGAGCCGGCTTGCGTCCATGCCGACCTCGTCGAGCGCCGCCGCCAGGCGCTCCTCGATGCGCGCCGGGTCGTCGCGGCGGCCCACCCCGGCGTTCGCGCGCAGGATGTCGATCAGCGGCGCGTACGGGATCGCGGCGCCGTAGGAAAGGCATCGGCCCTCGAGGACCGTCAGGCGCCGACCGGCGACGCGTCGCCGGAACTCGTGGATCAGGCGAGACTTGCCGATTCCCGGCTCCCCGGCGATCGCGACGACGCGGCCGCGGCCCGCGACGGCCTCGTCGAGGAGACCGACGAGCGCGGCGATCGGCTCCTCCCGGCCCACGAAGGCGGTGAAGCGGCGGCGCTCGAGGCCCGCCGCGGCGCCGCGGTCAGGAGCGGCGTCGACGACCCGGTGCACCTCCACGGGAGCCCGTCGGCCGCGGAGCGCGACGGGGCCCATTCGCGCGGTCCGAACGCCGCCGCGCAGCAGGCGCGCGGTCGTCTCGCCGATCAGGAGCTCGCCCGGCTCGGCAAGGGCCTGCAGGCGCGCCGCGACGTTGGCGCTGTCACCGACCGCCGTGTCGTCGCCGCCGACGCGCGCCACCACGAGCGACCCACTCTCGATGCCGATTCGGACGCGGAGACGCTCCGTCTCCTGTCCGTCGTGCACGATGAGCTCACGCTCGACCCGGTCGCGCACCGCGAGCCCGGCGAGCACGGCCCGCTCCGCGTGGTCCTCGATCGCCCGCGGAAGGCCGAGCACGCACATGAAGCCGTCCCCCAGCGGCCGGTGCACCCTGCCGCCGAATCGCTCGAGCTCCTCGGCTGCGAGGCGGAAGAAGCGATCGAGGATCCCGTGCATCGCCTCGGCCCCGACGCGCTCCGCGAGGGCGGTGGAGCCCACGAGGTCGCAGAAGAGCACGGTCGCCGGCTTGCGCTCTCCTTCCGGCTCCTGCCCGCGGGCGGCCGCCGATTCCCGTGGAGCGCCGCAGGCGCTGCAGAAGCGGGCTCGAGGCTCGAGCGGCGCGCCGCACGCGGTGCAGGAATCGGCGAGGACGGCGACCCCTTCGGGTGGCGGACCGGGTCCGACGACCCTACCTCCAGCTCCGAGCCGGAGTCAGCAGCGTGCGGCGCCATCGCTGGACCGTCCCGCGGCGCCGGGGGTAGCGTCACGGCAGAGGAGGGTGGCGGATCGATGCGCTGTCCAGGCTGTGAGAGCGACAACGCGGAGGGCGCCCGATTCTGCGTGGCGTGCGGGCTGCGCCTGGCGCGGCCGGCCTGCCCGTCGTGCGGCGCGGCGGTCGAGGCATCGCAGCGGTTCTGCGCCGACTGCGGCGCCTCGCTGGCGCCCGGCCCACCCGCGCAGCCCACCCCCCCAGCCCCGGAGGCCGAGGGGCAGCGCAAGCAGGTGACCGTCCTGTTCTGCGACATCGTCGGCTCGACCGCCCTGGCCGAGCACCTGGGCGCGGAGGCGATGCACGAGCTGCTCGGCCGCTTCTTCGAGCTCGCCCTGGCCGAGGTGCACCGCTACGGCGGCACGATCGACAAGTTCCTCGGCGACGGCTTCATGGCCCTCGTCGGGGCGCCCATCGCCCACGAGGACCACGCGCGGCGCGCGCTGCTGGCCGCCCTCGGGATCCGGCGCCGGCTGGAGCAGGAGCCGCTCGCGCACGACCGCGACGGGGAGCCGCTGACGACCCGGATGGGCGTCAACAGCGGGATGGTGGTGCTCGGCAACCTCGGCGACGGCGTGGCCCACGACTTCACGGCGATCGGCGACGCCATCAACGTGGCCGCCCGTCTGGAGGCCGCGGCCGCGCCGGGAGAGATCCTCATCAGCGAGGCCACCGCGCGCCTGGTGGCCGGATACGTCCGCACCCAGCCGCTCGGGCCCGTCGATCTGCAGGGCAGGGAGGCCGCCGTCAACGCCCACCGAGTCGTCGGCCACGGGCGCCGCCGCTCGCCGCTGGGTGACGCGGGCGGCGCCGGCCTCAGCGCCTTCGTGGGCCGGGAGCGCCAGCTCAGCGCCCTCAACGACCTGCTCGACGAGGTCCGCGAGGGCCGTGGCCAGGTGGTGGGCGTCGTGGGCGAGCCGGGAATGGGGAAGACGCGGCTGGTCAGCGAGTTCCGGCGCGGCCTGGCGGGGGAGCGGCTCACGATCCTGGAGGGCCGGTGCCTCTCGTACGGGTCGGCGATCCCCTGGGTCCCGGTCGGCGACATCGTGCGGGCCAACTGCCGGATCACCGACGCCGACAGCCCGGGCGAGGTGGCGCGCAAGGTGCGCCACGGCCTCGCGCAGGTGGGCCTGGAGGGCGAGCCGGCCGCGCTCGCGGTGCTCCACATGCTCGGCATGCGGGAGGCGACCGAGGCCCTCGGTCACCTGAGCCCCGAGGCCGTGAAGGCCCGGACCATCGACACTCTGCTGCAGATGAGCCTCAACGGCAGCCGCCGCCGGCCGATCATCTTCGTGGTCGAGGACCTCCACTGGATCGACCGCGTGTCGGAGGAATGGTTCACCCGGCTCGTCGACAACCTCCAGGGCGCGCCCATCCTGCTGGCCTGCACCTACCGCCCCGGCTACGCCGCGCCCTGGATGCAGCGCTCATACGCCACCCAGATCGCGCTGCCGCGCCTGGGCGCCCGCGACGCGCTGGCGGTGGTTCGCTCGATCCTGGACGCGCAGGACGGCGTGCAACCCCTCGCCGAGGGCCTCATCGGCCGCGCCGAGGGCAACCCCTTCTTCCTCGAGGAGCTCGCCCGCGCGGCGCTCGACCGCTCCGACCTCGACGCTGTCGGCCGCGTGCCGGAGACCGTGCAGGACGTCCTCGCCGCGCGCGTCGACCGGCTGCCCGAGGAACCGCGGCGGGTGTTGCAGACGGCCTCGGTGCTGGGCCGGGAGTTCCCGCTGCGGCTGCTGGAGCGCGTCTGGGACGGCGCAGCCCCGGTCGGCCCGCAGCTCACCGAGCTCACGCGCCTGGAATTCATCCACGAGCTGCAGGGGGTCGACGAGCGCGTCTTCGTCTTCAAGCACGCCCTGACTCAGGACGTCGCGTACGACGGGCTGCTGACCAGCCGCCGCAAGCGCCTGCACGAGGCGGCCGGGGCCGCCCTCGAGGAGCTCTACGCGGGCCGCCTGGAGGAGGCCTACGACCGCCTCGCCCACCACTACTCCCGGACCGACCGCAGCGACAAGGCCGTGCACTACCTTGACCGCTTCGCCGAGCGGGCGGTGCGGACCTACGCCCACGCCGAGGCGGCGAAGGCGCTGCGGGAGGCGCTCGTCCACGTCGAGCGGCTGCCCGCCGGCGAGCGGGAGCGGCGCGCCGTCGACCTCGTGCTGAGACTGGTCAACTCGCTCTACTTCCTGGGCCGCTTCGGCGAGAGCCTCGACCTCCTCCAGCACCAGGAGCCCGCGGTCGAGCGGATCGGCGACCCGTGGCTCTCGGGGCCCTTCGCGATGTGGCTCGGCCACACCTACACCCACGCGGGGGACAGCGAGGGCGCGGCCCGCAGCATCGCGCGCGCCGTGGCGGAGGCGGAGGGCGTGGGGGACCTGGCGACGATCGGCAAGTCGCACTACGTCATGGCGCGCGAGGGCTTTTGGCTCGGGAACCTCGAGGAGGGCGCCGAGCACGGCCGGCGCGCCGTGGCCGCGCTCAGCCGGACCGACGACTGGTGGTGGCTCGCCCACTCCTACTGCTGGACGGCGCTCAACCTCTGCAACCTGGGCCGCTTCGAGGAGGCCCTCCACGAGGTCGCGAGAGCGCGAGCGATCGGCGAGGAGCGGGCCGACCCGCGCATCCACAGCTACTCGGCGTGGAACGCGGGCTGGGTCCAGGCGACGCGCGGTGAATGGGAGGCCGCGATCGCCGACTGCACCGAGAGCCTCGAGACCTCGCCCGACTCGCTCAACAGCTCCTACAGCATGGGCTGGCTCGGCTTCGCCCACCGGGAGAAGGGGGACATGGCCGAGGCGATCCGCCACCTGCAGCGGTCCATCGCCCTCCTCACCGAGTTCCGCTACTCGCGGCTCGTCGCCTGGTTCAAGGGCTGGCTGAGCGAGGCCCACCTCTGGGCCGGCGACGTGGACGAGGCCCTGACGGTGGCCGACCAGGCCCTGAGGGTCGCCCGCGAGCTGCGCTACCTCTGGGGCATGGCCCTCGCGCGGCGCGCCCTCGGCAGGATCGCGATGACCCGGGGCGCGCTGAGCGAGGCGGAGCGCCACCTCGGCGAGGCCCTGCGCCCGCTCGAGCAGATGGGCGCGCGCTTCGACGCCGCCTGCGTGCGCCTCTCCCTGGCCGAGGTGGCCGCCAGGCGCGGCGACCCGGAGCCGGCGCGCTCTGGCCTGGCGCGGTGCCTCGCCGACTTCGCCGAGCTCCGGACCCCCCGCTGGACCGACCGCGCCCTCCGGCTCGCGGGCGAGCTCGGCCTTGAGCCGGCGCCGGCCGGGCCTCCGGCCACGCCCGCCGCCGAGGCTCCTCCCGTCTCCCGCTGAGCTACCCTCGGCCCGCCGGAGTGGCGGAACTGGTAGACGCGGAGGACTTAAACTCCTCCGCCCGAGAGGGCATCCGGGTTCGAGTCCCGGCTCCGGCATCGGCTCGGCCTCCGCAACGTCCGGGATGTGACCGGCCCGCCAGAGCCGTATCTCGTAGCGGAAGATCCGAAATCGGCCTGCCCACCGACTGCCGACGGCGCCCTCGGCGACGACGCCCCGCTCAACCCCGCTCCAGTCGTGGACCGGCGCCTGCTCGATGACGAAGGTGCCCTCCGGGACCTCGACCTGGAGCGCCGAGTGGTAGAGGTCACACGCCCGGCGCCGCTCCCGTCGCGCCGCCAGCGCCTCGTAGACGCGCCCGTAGAGCTTGACGAAGTGCCCACCGGCGCCGAGCGGCAACCAGTAGAGGTCGACGCGGGCCCCGGCCCGGCCCGCGGGATCGCGGCCGAGCGGGTTTCCGCCGAGAGTCCCCACGCCGCGAGTATCGCAGCGACACCGTACGCTGCCGGGGATGGCGGCGATTGACCTGTACTGGTTGCCGCTGGGGGCCGGGGGGCATTTCGTCAGGTTCAATGGTCGCGTGTACGAGGCGGTCGCGGCGCGGTTGCAGCGGCGTCCGGCGTGTGATCTCTACCACTCCGC
>DATAGF010000014.1:0-4212 GCA_036257075.1 Miltoncostaeaceae bacterium | reverse complement strand
ACGCCCACATCAACATCGAGGACCTCCACCTGCGCCCGGGCCCGCCGGACGGCGAGGGCGAGCTCGAGCTGGTGGTCGACGGGCCCGTGGCCGCCCGCGAGGCGGCCCGGCTGATCGCCGAGCGCGGCTACCCCGCCGAGGTGGCGTCCTCGATGACGTAGTTGCGCGGGTCGCGCGGCTCGGGCGCCCGGAGGAGGCCGTGGAGCCAGGCGATCAGCTCCCGGTCGCCCAGTAGCCGGTGTCGTGGCCGGACCCCACGAGGCAGACGTCGACGAGCCGCACCAGCCGCACCGGCCGCGGCTCCCCCGGGATCCGCCACTCGCGCCGAAGAAGCTGGTGAAGAAGGCCAGGAGCCCCTTCGGGAAGCGCGAGATGTCGGACCAGCCATCTCGACCAGGTCGATCTCGTCGGTGCCGCGCCGCAGCGACAGGCGGTCGGCCCGGTAGAGCTCGCGCGGGCGGCCGCCGCCGTCCGGCACCACCACGTCCACGGCGTCCGCCCCGCCGCGGGAGTAGCCGTCGGCCTGGGCGAGCAGCCCCTCGGCGACGGCGCGGGAGGTCTCCGTGGCAAGCTCCTCGCCGACCCCGGGCACGAGCACGACGGCGATCCGCCGGCCCTCCCGCCCCGGCCCTGGCCCGGCGTCGTCACGCCGGGCCTCTATGCGCGCGAGCGCTGCTCCAGGAAGGCCCGCTCCGCCGGGTTCTCGGTGAGGGCGGCCGCGAGCGCGTACTCGGCGGCCGCCTCGCCGGCGCGCCCGAGCCGCCGCAACATGTCCGCGCGCGCGGCGTGGAGGGGGGCGTAGCCCGCAAGCGACCCGTCGGCGCCGAGCCCGTCCACGACCTCGAGGCCCGCGGCCGGGCCGTGGACCTCTGCGACGGCGACGGACCGGTTGAGGGCGACGACCGGGGAGGGCGACCGCCGCATGAGCTCGTCGTAGAGGGCGAGGATCTGGGGCCAGTCGGTCGCCGCCGCCGAGGGCGCCTCGGCGTGCACGGCGGCGATGGCGGCCTGCAGGGCGAAGCGCCCGGGCGGGCGGCGCATGCGGAGCGCCCGCTCCACGCCCGCCACGCCGCGGGCGATCGCCTCACGGTCCCAGAGGTCGCGGTCCTGCTCGCCGAGCAGCACGAGGCCGCCGCCCTCACCGGCCCGGGCGGCGCGCCGGGCGTGGTGGAGCGTCATCAGGGCGAGGAGCCCCGCCGGCTCGGCCTCGTCGGGCATGAGCTCGGCGAGGACCGCGCCCAGCCGGATCGCCTCCTCGGCGAGGTCGTCGCGGCGCAGGCCGGGGCCGGCGGTCGCCACGTAGCCCTCGGTGAAGACGAGGGAGACCACGGTGAGCACGACGTCGAGGCGCTCGGGCAGGCGCTCCGCCGGCGGCACCTCCAGCGGGATGCCGGCGTCGCGGATCTTGCGCTTCGCGCGCACCAGCCGCTGGGCGACCGTCGCGGGCGGCAGCAGCAGCGAGCGCGCCACCTCCGGGACGGTCAGCCCGGCCACGAGCCGCAGCGTCAGGGGGACCTGGGCGTTGCGGGCAAGCGCGGGGTGACAGCAGGCGAAGATGAGCCCGAGCCGCTCGTCGGGGATCTCCGTCTCGTCGATGTCGTCGGGGATCATCTCCACAGCCCGCTCCCGCACCTCGCGCGCCCGCGCCGCCTCGGATGCCCGCCGGGTCCGCTCACGTCGCAGGCGGTCGATCGCCCGGTTGCGCGCCGTCGTGAGGATCCAGGCGAGCGGGGCATCCGGCGTCCCGTCCTGCGGCCAGCGGGCCAGGGCGGCCGCGTAGGCGTCCTGGAGCGCGTCCTCGGCGCGGTCGATGTCGCCGAGGGCGCGCGCCAGGACGGCCAGCGCCTTCGCGTGCTCCTCGCGGACGACGCGGGCGACGGCCTCGCGGCCGTCGGCCGTCAGTCGAACTCCATGATCGGCCGCACCTCGACGCTGCCCCTGTCGACGCTCGGGATGCGCCGGGCCGCCTCGATCGCCTGGTCCAGGGTGTCGCACTCGATCATGTAGTAGCCGCCGAGCTGCTCGCGCGTCTCGGCGAACGGGCCGTCGGTCACCTGGGTCTCGCCGTCGCGCACCCTCACCGTCGTCGCAGCCGCGGTGGGCTGCAGGGCGTCGCCCCCGCGCATGATGCCCTCGTCAGAGATCGCCTGCGTGTAGGTCATCCACCGGCCCAGCTCGGCCTGCTGGTCGGCCTCGGACCGCTCGGTCCACTGGCTCTCGTCGCCGTAGATCAGGAGCAGGTAGCGCACGTCGCACCTCCCGGATCGCGGCGGGCCGGCCGGCCCGCCTCTCGTGGAAGTAGACGCCGCCCCGGCGCGGAAATCGACACCGCGTCGCGAAACGCTCTCAGGCGCCGTCGACCAGCTCGAGGATGACCTTCGAGAGGGCGCCCCCGCGCCAGGCCAGGGGCGACTCGTCCTCCTCCTCCACGACCAGGCGCGCACCGGGGATGCGGCGGGCGTACTCCTGCGCGACCGCCAGCGGGTGGTCGGGGTCGGCCCCGTCGCGGCTGCCGACCACCAGGGTCGGCGCGGCCACCCCGGCGAGGGCCTCGAGGCCGTCGAAGGCCGCCGAGCGGGGGATGCCCCGCAGGGCCGCCGCCACCGCCTCCGGGTGCTCGTGGCGGGCGAGCCGCTGCAGGATCACGGTCCGCACCGAGTCGCGCCAGCGCTCGTCGAGCGTCAGGGGCCCCATCGCCGCCAGGAACCCCTCCGGCCCCCCGGCCTCGAGCCCGGCCGCGAGGCGGTCCCAGCGCTCCAGGTCGTCGCTCAACCGGCCGAGGTGGGCCGGGGTGACGACGGCGAGGGCGCTGACGCGCTCGGGATGGGCCAGGGCGAGGGCGACCGCGGTGGCCGCTCCCATCGACTGGCCGGCGACCGCCGCCCGCCCGAAGCCCGCCGCGTCCATCACCGCCACGGCGTCGCGCACGAGCTCGTCGTAGGTGTAGGCCCCCGGGGAGCCGGCCGGCGACGAGGCCCCGTGGCCGCGGGCGTCGTAGGCGACCACCGGGTGGCCGGTCCGCTCGAGCACGCGCGAGCCGTGGACCACGTAGCGCCGAGTGGCCGTCAGGCCGTGCAGCAGCAGGATGGGCTCCCCGTCGCCCGCCGAGGCCTCGCCGGCGAGCGCGACGCCGTCCCGCCGCGCGTCCAGGGGCGCCGGCTGGGTGCTCACCCCTCCAGGATGTCAGGCGCCGCTAGGCCGCGATGCCGAGCGGGGCGGCGCACGCGGGGCAGTACGGCTCGCCGTCGTCGTCCGGCGATCCGTCCTCGGGCGCGCGCCAGAGCTCCTCGCCCGGGTCGAGCGGCGCGCCGCAGTCGTGGCACGCGAAGGTCGACATGCGCGCATGCTGACGGCGGCTCCGGACGGATGTGGTGTGATGGGACGGATGGACGACGCCGTGGCGCGCGCCCGCGAGATCGCCGAGGCCGCCCTCGGGCACCCCGTGCCCCATGCGCTGCCGCCGGGGGAGGAGGGCCTGATCGCCGCCGCGTCGGTCGCCGGCGACCCGCCGTCCGCCCGCATCGCCTGGGTCACGCCGGAGGGGGAGGTCGTCGCCCGCGTCTCCTGCCCGCCGGGCCGGCCGAGCCGCTGGCGGCCGGTCGTCGCGGCGGCCGTGTCGCTGGAAGCGCCGCCGCACGCCGACCGCGTCCTCGTGGCGCGGCTGTCGGCGCAGGCCACGGCCGCCCAGCCCCAGCTGGCGAGCGACGAGCCGGCGCCCACGGCGGCCGCCGGCGCCGAGGGCCTGGTCCTCGCGAGGCTCCCGGCCGAGGTCGCCGTGCTGGCCGTCGACGCCCTCGACGCCTCCGGCGAGCCGGTCGGGCGGCTGGCGCGGCCAGGGCTCTCCGAGCTCCGCTTCGACGGCTCGTCGGTGAGCGGGCGCCTCGGCGCGACCCACGGGATGGGCGCCGGCATCGGCGGCGGCCGCTGGGCGGCCGGGCTCGCCGAGGCCGCCTTCGAGGCCGGCTACCAGGCCTGGCTCCCGGCGTGGATGCCCGACGGGCTGGCGCGCGGGCGGCCCCGGGTGGAGCCGGACATCGCCTATCCGGCGGCGCCGCCCGCGATCGTGATCGCGTGGACCGGCGGCGACGGGGCGCGCGTGCTGCTGCGCCAGGCGCCGGCGCCGCTGGCCAGCCCCGAGACCGGCGGCCGCGGCGCCCGGCGCGAGCGGATCGGCGACGTCGAGGGCGTCCTCCGCGGGCCCCGCCTGGTGAC
>DATAGF010000006.1:0-3760 GCA_036257075.1 Miltoncostaeaceae bacterium | reverse complement strand
CATGCCGACGCTGACCGCCGCGATGGAGTCGCGCAGCGGCAGCTCCGCCAGGGAGCCGGCGTCGATGAGCCGGGTGAGGGCCTGGTGCAGGGAGACCCAGGCGCCGCAGATCGACGCGCAGCGCGTGCCGCCATCAGCCTGCAGGACGTCGCAGTCCAGCCACACGGTGCGCTCCCCGAGGGCGTCGAGGTCGACCACGGCGCGGAGCGAGCGGCCGATGAGGCGCTGGATCTCGGTCGTGCGGCCGTCCGGGCGGCCCTTGGCCACGTCGCGCGGCTTCCGCTCGCCCGTCGACCCGGGGAGCATCCCGTACTCGGCCGTGACCCATCCCCGCCCGCGGCCGCGCATCCAGGGCGGAACGGCCTCGTCGACCGACGCGGTGCAGATCACCCGCGTGCGGCCCACCGAGATGAGGGCGCTGCCGTCGGCGGTCTCGACGAAGCCGAGGAGGATCTCCACCGGCCGGAGCTGGTCCGGAGCGCGTCCGTCGGCTCGCATGCCGGGCAGGTTAGTACGCTGGCCCGGATGGCCGACTCGCCGGAGGACCTCGCCGCGGCGCTCGCCCGCTCGGAGTACGCCGTGGTCCTCACCGGCGCCGGCATCTCCACCGAGAGCGGCATCCCCGACTTCCGCTCGGCCGGCGGCCTCTGGGAGCGCTACGACCCCATGGAGGTGGCCTCGCTCAGCACCTTCCTCAGCGAGCCCGAGCGCTTCTGGAGCTTCCACCGGCCGCGCATCGACCTGCTCTCGGACGTCGAGCCGAACCCGGCCCACCTGGCCGTCGCCGAGCTCGAGCGGCGCGGCGTGGTGCGCGCCGTGGTCACCCAGAACATCGACCGGCTCCACGCCAAGGCCGGGAGCGACCCGATCGAGGTGCACGGCGCCCTCGACCGCGGCCAATGCCTGCGCTGCGGGGCGCGGGTGAGCATGGACGAGCTGGTGGCCCGCGCCGACGCCGCCGAGGACGGCGTGCCCCGCTGCGGCTGCGGCTTCCCCATGAAGAGCGGCGTGGTGCTCTTCGGCGAGCCGCTCCCCGCCGAGGCGATCGACGCCGCCTTCGAGCACGCCGAGCGGGCCGACCTGATGCTGGTCATCGGCAGCTCGCTGCTGGTGGCCCCGGTGAGCCAGCTGCCGCGGGTCGTCCTCGACAACGGCGGGACGCTCGCCATCCTCACCGAGAGCGAGACGCCCTACGACGGCGTCGCCCGGGTCCGGCTCCGCGGGAAGGCCGGGGTGCAGATGCGGGAGGCGCTGGCCGCGCTCGACGCCCTGGCCTGAGCCGGGCGCGCCCGCCGGAGCCGCTCAGCCCGCCCCGCCCGCCGCGGCGGCCGCCTCCTCGTCGAGCACCGCCGCGAGCTCGGCGTCCACCTCCTTGACGGCGACGTGGACCGCGTCGACCTCGGCCAGCAGCCGCTTGGCCTTGTCGACGTCGTCGGTGTCGACCGTCATGACCATCGCCGAGCGGCCGGCGTCGAGGTCGGCGCCGAGCGCTTTGAGGTCGTCGTCCTCGAAGCCGGTGTCGCGCAGCTTGCCGACCAGCGCCCCGACGCCCGCTCCCACGGGCAGCGCGAGGAGCGCCGCGGGGGTGAAGAGGATCCCCAGCAGCCCGGCCAGCGCCCCGATGCCCACGCCCTTGAGCGCGCCCTCGCCGGTGGTCGTGTCGTTGGTCTCGGAGAAGCGGATCTTGCCGTCGGCGCGCTTGGAGACGACGGCCGCCTGGCCGATCGCCTCCGCGCCGAGGGCCGGTGCGAGGGTCGCGAGCGCGCGCGCCGCGCCCGCGTCGTCGGAGAACGTCGCCACGAGCAGCTTGAGGGTCGCCGATCCGGTCACCGGGGCACCTCCGGGGTCGGTGGACGTGCAGCGCCTGTGGCGATCATCGCCGCTGGCCGCTCGGAGCGCCACCGGCCGCCGCCGCCGCCGCCGCCTGCAGGTCCGGGGTCCTCAGGCCGGGCGCTCGATGCGGCCGGCGGCGGGGGTCGGCTCGACCGCGACCTGCTTGGTCGGCGGCTCGGACGGCGGCTCGAGGCGCCGCGCGCGCGCCAGGAACGGCAGCGAGAGCGCCGAGATCGCGCTCGCCAGGAGGTAAGAGGCTGGGTAGCCCCAGACGTCGGCGGCCCGGCCGAGGACCGGCTGTGCGACCACGCCGCCGCTCGACGACATCAGGGAGTCGAACGACAGGATCGTCGCCCGCTGCTGGGAGGGGATACGGTCGTTCATGTACGCCTGCCGGATCGGCATCGACGCGGCGAACAGGAGGCCCCAGACCACGATCAGGGCGATGACCGCTCCGAAGTTCTCGATGAGCCCGATCAGCGCCAGCGTGATCACCGAGATCACCTCCGCCGCCACGAGCGCCGACGTCCGGCGCCGGAAGCGCGACCGCAGCGCCGGGGCGACCAGGCCGCCGACGATCTGGGCGCCGGCGACGATCGCGGCGACCAGGCCCGCGATGCCGTAGGCCTCGGGGTCGCCGTAGAGCTCGAGCAGGTAGGGCTGGAGCGCGTAGAACACGTAGATGCCGACGCCGCCGGTGAAGGGAGCGGCGAGCATCAGGTACCTGACCTGGGGCACGCGCCAGCCGTACTCGATCGAGTCCGCCGTGATCGACCTCATCTCCGCGATCGGATGGCCGCGCGGGGCCGGTTTGAAGCCGATGTCGCGCATGAACGCGAGCGCCACCGCGAACATCACCGCCAGGATGATCGCCCGCAGCACGAAGGGGACGCCCAGGTTGGTCGCCTGGGCGATGTACCCGCCCGCGACCGAGCCCGTCAGCATCCCAATCCCCGTGATGACCTGGCCGCGGGCGAAGACCGGGTCGAGGCCGCCGACGAACCCGGTGGCGCGGAGGGCGTCGACCAGCCAGGCCTCGGTGGCCCCGGAGAAGAAGGTGAACCCCAGCCCGAGCAGCAGCGAGACCACGGCCCACAGCCAGAACGCGGCCTCGACCTGCCAGAGAAGGACGTAGAGGGCGGTGGTGATGGCCAGCGTCACGGTCCCGAGCAGGAACGACAGGCGGCGCCCGTAGACGTCGGCCACGATCCCCGTCGGCACCTCGAACACCACCATCCCGGCGGTGAAGAACGCGTTGGCGGCGAACGCCTCGAGGTTCGTGAGGCCCGCGTCCAGCAGGAAGATCGTGTTGATCCCCCAGATCAGGGACGCGGCGAGGGTGTTCCCGAGCAGCAGCGCGTAGTAGGTGCGCTTGATCGTTGTCGGGGTCGCGGTCATTCCGGGAATGGTGACCCTGTGGGGCGGGCCGAGTCATCGGTCCGCCGTATCGTTCGATGACTATAGAACATCACCCCGCGGCGCGGCCTCAGAGGCGGCCGTCCAGCCAGGCGACGCAGGCCTCGGTGAGCTTCTCGTCGCGCCCGGTGAAGACGTGGTCCGTCCCCGGGATGGTTTCCCGGACCACGCTCGGGCAGGCGCCCTGGCGCGCCAGGCCCTCCAGCTCGGGCCCCTCGCTCACGCGCACGAGCTCGTCCTCGCCGGCCTGGATGATGGCGAGCGGCACCGTCACCGAGCCGATGCGCAGGCGCGACTCGGCGTGCGGCGCCCGCGGCCCCCGCGAGAACCACCAGGTGCGGTAGGTCCACACCTCCCCGTCGACCGGCCGGTCGCCGAAGCCGCGCGCCCGCCGCACCACGAAGATGCGGTCGCGCTCGGGCGACTCGTAGTCGGGCGCCAGGCGCAGGTGGGCCGCGTCGGCGACCTCGGCGTAGGTCGGCTCGGAGTCGTAGAAGTCCCAGCGCAGCCG
>DATAGF010000004.1:0-4086 GCA_036257075.1 Miltoncostaeaceae bacterium | reverse complement strand
CTGCGGGAGGAGATGCAGGAGGAGCGCATCGAGCTGCAGGAGGAGCGGCTGAAGCGGCTCGAGGACCAGCGGGAGGAGCGCGGGGAGCGGCGCGACGACCGAGGCGGCCGGGGATGAGCCACCGCGTCGTCGTCATCGGGGGCGGCTTCGGGGGCCTGGCGGCGGTCCGCCGCCTGAAGCGCGCGGGGACCGAGATCGTGCTGATCGACCGGCGCAACTTCCACCTCTTCCAGCCGCTGCTCTACCAGGTCGCCACCGGCAGCCTGACCGCCGGCGAGATCGCGTCGCCGCTCCGCGGCCTGCTCAAGCGGCGGCGCGACGTGACCGTGATGCTCGGCTCCGTGACGTCGCTCGACCTCGAGGCGCGCGCGGTCGTGATCGACCCCGTGGGCGACCGCGACGCTGTGACCGTGCCCTACGACACGCTCATCGCCGCCGCCGGCGCCGGCCACGCCTACTTCGGCCACGACGAGTGGGAGCCGCTGGCGCCAGGCCTCAAGACCGTCGAGGACGCGATCGAGATCCGGCGCCGCATCCTGACCGCGTTCGAGGCGGCCGAGGCCGACGACGACCCGGAGCGCCGGGCGGCCTGGCTCACGTTCGTGATCGTCGGGGCAGGCCCGACCGGGGTGGAGCTGGCCGGCCAGATCGGCGAGATCGCGCGCGACACCCTTCGGCGAGACTTCCGCTCCATCGACCCGGCCTCCGCGCGGATCCTGCTGCTCGAGGGCGACGACCGCGTGCTGACCGCCTTCGATCCCCGGCTGTCCGCCCGCGCCGAGCGCGCGCTCGGCCAGCTCGGGGTGAGCGTCCAGGTCGGCGCGCTGGTCAGCGGGGTCGACGCACGCGGCGTCACGGTCACCCGCGGCGACGGCGGAACCGACCGCATCGCCGCCAGGACGGTCGTCTGGGCGGCCGGCGTCCAGGCCTCGGGGCTGGCGCGCCTGCTCGCGGCCGCCAACGGCGCCGAGACCGACCGGGCCGGCCGCGTGACGGTCGGGCCCGACCTCGCCCTGCCCGGCCACCCGGAGGTGATGGCCCTGGGCGACATGGTGCGCGTGGCCGACGGAGCGGGCGGCGTCCTTCCCCTCCCGGGCGTCGCCCCGGTGGCCATGCAGCAGGGCCGCTACGCCGCCGACGCCGTGCGCCGCCGCCTCGCCGGGCGCGGCCCCGGGCCGCCCTTCCGCTACCGCGACAAGGGCAACCTGGCCACGATCGGCCGCCTGCGGGCGGTCGGCGAGATCAAGGGGCTGCGCCTGAGCGGCTTCCCCGCCTGGGCGGGGTGGCTGCTCGTGCACCTCTTCTACCTGTCGGGGCTCCAGAACCGCGTGCTGGTGATGATCCGCTGGACCGTCAGCTTCGTCACCCACGGGCGCGGCGCCCGCCTCATCACCCCGGCGGAGGACCCGCCCACAGGACGAGGGGGCTCGCCAGGAGCAGGATGAGCCCGAGCGGGGCCCTGAGGCGCGCGCCGAACGGGCTCGCCGCCTCGGCCGCCATCACCCCGCCGAGCAGCGGCATCCAGGCGGGGCCGGCGAGCCCGAGCGCCATCAGGGCCATCAGCGGACCGCAGCAGCGCAGGGTGGCGGCGCCGTGGCCGACCCCGGCCCGCACCGCGTCGCCGGACGCGTCGCCCGAGCCCGCCTCGGCCAGGCGGCGCTGGCCGTGGCAGCGGGCGAGCGAGCGGCGCTTGTGCGGCGTGAACTGGTAGGCGCCCGCGGCCGCCATCCCGGCGGGCAGGGCCAGCGGGCCGGCGACGACGGCGAGGCCGGCAGCTGCGATCCCGGCGGCGACCCACACGCCCAGGTAGGCCGCGACGACGAGGCCCCGGCGCGAGGTCGCGGCGATCAGGGGGGCGGCGGCGGGGAGCATCATGGCCGTCGCCATCAGGCCCCAGCCGGCCAGCCAGGCCGCGGCTGCAAGGGCGGGCGCCGCGTGGGCGTGGCCGCCCCCGTGCAGCAGGGGCCCCCATGCCGTGAGGCCCGCGGCCCAGAGCGCGGCGGCGGCCAGCCCGGAGGCCGCCACCACCCGGCCGGTCACGCCGTCTCAGGAGCGGGCGCCGGGTGGTCGGCCTCGTAGGCCGCCATGCAGCCCGCCGAGCAGAAGGCGAGCACGACGCCGTCGCGCTCGAGCCGGTGGCGCGCCGTCGCGAGGTCCACGGTCATGCCGCACACCGGGTCGACGGCCTCCGCCGGCGGCGGCGCGGCGGCCTGGTCCGCCCCGGCAGGGAGCTCTCCCGCCGCGCGCAGGGCCACGATCTCGGCGAGGATCGCCACCGCGATCTCGTGCGGCGCCACCCGCCCCAGGTCGAGCCCGGCCGGGGCCCGCACGCGGGCGAGGTCCTCCTCGGCGGCGCCGCGCTGGCGCAGGTAGCCGAGCACGGCCTCGGCCCGCTTGCGCGAGGCGACCAGGCCCACGTAGGCGGGGCGGACCGCCAGGGCGCGCTCGAGGGCCTCCTCGTCGTAGTGGCCCTGGGTCGCGACGACCACGTAGGAGCCCTCCCCCGCGCCCGCGGCGGCGAGGTCGGGGTCGTCCACGAGATCGGCGCGCCACCCGAGCCCGGGCGCCATCTCCGCCAGCGCGGCGGCCGCGGGCGAGCGGCCGACGGCGACGAGGTGCGGCTTCGGCATCATCGGCTCCAGGTAGATCTCGAGCGCCCCGTCGCTCTGGCAGGCGATCGGCACCGACACCATGCCGTCGCGGCGGCGCTCCTCGAGCTCCTCGGCCGGGCCGAGGAACATCAGGCGGGGCGTTCCCTCGCGCAGGGCCGCCATCGCCTCGCGCACGACGGCCGGCTCGGCGCAGGCGCCCCCGAGCCACCCCCGCACGGTCCCGTCGGCGGTGATCAGGGCCTTGCCGCCGACGGCGCCCGACGAGGGCGCGCGGCGCCACACGACGGTGGCCAGGACGCACGGCTCGCGCTCGGCCGTCTCCTGGGCCAGCCGCAGGACGTCGGTCGTCATCCCCCGGCCCGCCGAGCGCCGGCCGCCGCCGAGAGCGGCCGAGCGCGAGAAGGGCTCATGTCCCTCCCCCCTTCGCCGCCTGGATCGCCTCCCACACCTTGCCCGAGGTGACGGGCATGTCGATGTTGCGGACGCCGAGGTGGGCGACCGCGTCGATCACGGCGTTGACGTAGGCCGCCGGCGACCCGACGGTGGCCGACTCGCCGACGCCCTTCGCGCCGATCGGGTGGTGCGGCGAGGGCGTGACGGTCTCGCCCAGCTCGAAGCGCGGCGTCTCCCACGCGGTCGGCAGCAGGTAGTCCATGAAGTTCGACCCCGTGCAGTTGCCGTCCTCGTCGAAGGCGATCTGCTGCATGGCGGCGATCGCGAAGCCCTCGGCGAGGCCGCCGTGGATCTGGCCCTCCACGATCATGGGGTTGATCCGCACGCCGCAGTCGTCCACCGCGACCATCCGCAGGACCTTCCACTCGCCGGTGCCCTCGTCGACCTCGACCACGACGATGTAAGTCCCGAAGGGGTAGGTCATGTTGGGCGGGTCGTAGTAGTGGACCCCCTCCAGGCCGGCCTCCATCCCCTCGGGATGGTTGGTGTAGGCCGCGAAGGCGATGTCCTGGATCGTGGCGCCGCGGTCGGGCGCGCCCTTGACGACGAAGCGGTCGGTCTGCCACTCGAGGTCGTCCGGCGAGGTCTCCAGGACGTGGGCCGCGATGTGGCGCGCCTTCTCGCGCAGCTTGCGCGCGATCACGGCCGTGGCGGCGCCGGCCACCGGCGTGCTGCGCGACGCGTAGGTGCCGAGGCCGTAGGGCGTGTTGTCGGTGTCGCCCTCGCGGACGGCGATGTCCTCGGGCGGGATGCCGAGCTCCTCGGCGACGATCTGGGCGAAGGTCGTCTCGTGGCCCTGGCCCTGGCTCTTGACGCCGAGCTTCAGGATCGCCTTGCCCGTCGGGTGCACGCGCAGCTCGGCCGAGTCGAACATCTTCAGGCCGGCGATGTCGTACTGGCGCGAGGGCCCGGCGCCGACCACCTCGGTGAAGCTCGCGACGCCGATGCCGAGCAGGCGCCCCTGCGCCCGCGCCTCGGCCTGCTCGCGGCGGAAGTCCTGGTAGCCGAGCTTCTCCATCGC
>DATAGF010000281.1:0-10655 GCA_036257075.1 Miltoncostaeaceae bacterium | reverse complement strand
CGGCCGAGCATGCCGGCGGCGCCCGTCACCAGCACCCGCACCGCCTAGATGAGCCCGATCGACGAGGAGTCGCCGACCATGAAGCGGTAGGCGCGCGGCTTCTCGCCCGACCGCCCGATCGTGACGCCGCGGCCGATGAGGCTGCTCTCCACGCGCGCGTCCAGGTCCTCCACCCGGCTGTCCTCCAGGAGGATGCTGTGCTCCACTTCCGCCCGACGCACGACGACTCCTGGCGAGATCGCGGAGTACGGCCCGATGTAGGCGTCTTCGACGACCGCGCCGGCACCGATGATGGCCGGGCCTCGCACGGATGAGCGCAGCAGGCGCGCGCCCTGCTCAAGGACGACGCGCCCCTCGATCGTGCTTGCTTCCAGGTCGCCTTGAACCCTGGGTTCGAGCACGTCCAGTATCAGCCGGTTCGCTTCGAGCATGTCCTCGAGACGGCCTGTGTCCTTCCACCACCCGGTGACCTCGTGCGGCTCCACCGTCAGGCCGCGATCGATCAAGTGTTGGATCGCGTCCGTGATCTCGAGCTCGCCGCGCCCCGACGGGCTGATCGCCTTCGCAGACTCGATGATCGCCGAAGAGAACATGTAGACGCCGACCAGCGCGAGGTCGCTTCGAGGCTCGGCCGGCTTCTCCACAAGTCGGATGACACGTCCGTCTTGCAGCTCGGCGACTCCGTATGACTCGGGGTCCGGCACACGTTGCAGCAGAATCATCGCGTCGGCTGTACCCGCCCGGAACCCGTCGACCAGCTTCGTGATCCCGTCGCGAAGCAGGTTGTCGCCCAAGTACATGACGAACGGCGCCCCGTCGAGGAACTCTTCTGCCGTCAACACGGCATGAGCCAGGCCGAGCGGCGCCGACTGGCGGATGTACGTCGCCTGCACACCGAGGTCCGAGCCGTCACCGACTGCGGCTCGAATTTCCTCATGCGTGTCGCCCACGACGATGCCGACCTCTGTGACGCCGGCCTCGCGGAGTGCATCGAGACCGTAGAAGAGGACCGGACGATTCGCCACGGGGACGAGCTGCTTCGCGCTCGTGTGCGTGATCGGGCGGAGCCGTGTTCCGGCGCCCCCCGACAACACCAGACCCTTCAACGCCGCCGGCACGCGCGCCAGAGTACCATCGTCCTCACCAGGTCCCAGTTCGTCCGCTGGAGCGCCCCGCTGTGCCACCATCGCGGGCGTGGACCGCGAGGAGTGGCTGAGACGGCGCACCTACCGCGGCGCGGACTACGACGCCGAGCGCCTGGCCGAGGCGGCCCGGCGCCAGGGGCTGTCGGTCTCGGTCTGCCTGCCCGCGCTGAACGTCGCCGCGACGCTGGGCCCGATCGTCCAGGCCGTGCGGCAGCGCCTGGTCGAGGGCGTGGGGCTGGTGGACGAGATCGTCGTCGTGGACAGCCGCAGCGCCGACGGCACCGTCGCCGCGGCCGAGGCGGCGGGGGCCCGCGTCGTGCAGGACGACGAGATCCTCCCGGGCCTCGGCCCCGGCCGCGGCAAGGGCGAGGCGATGTGGAAGAGCCTCGCCGTGCTGCGCGGGGACCTCGTCGTGTGGCTCGACGCCGACGTGGTGGGCTTCGACCCCGCCTTCGTGACCGGCCTCCTCGGCCCGCTGGTCGAGAACCCCGAGGTCGGCTACGTCAAGGCGATGTACAGGCGCGCGATCGGCGACCGGGACGACGGCGGCGGCCGCGTGACGGAGATCTGCGCCCGGCCCCTGATCAACCTCTTCTACCCCGAGCTCGCCGGCTTCGCCCAGCCGCTCTCCGGCGAGGCGGCCGGGCGGCGGGAGCTCCTGTCGTCGGTTCCGTTCTTCAGCGGGTACGCGGTCGAGATCGGGCTGCTCATCGACCTGAGCCGCCGCGCCGGCCTGGGCGCGCTCGCCCAGGTCGACCTCGGCGCCCGCCGCCACGCCAACCAGCCCACCGCCGCCCTCGGCGCGATGGCGTCCACGATCACCCAGGCGGTCCTGCGGCGCCTGGCCGACGAGGGCCGGGCGCCCGCGGCGCTGCTGGAGGGAGCCGGGCGCTATGCGCGGCCCGTCCAGGCCGAGGACGGGCTGGCGCTGGTGGAGGCCGACACGCGGCCGGCCGAGCGCCCGCCGATGGCGCAGGCCCTGTCCGCCTCCGCGGCATGAGGGCGGCCTACCTCGACCTCGACGGCACCCTGCTCGGGCCGTCGGGATCCCTGCTGCACGTCGGGGAGGGCCGGTTCAGCGACGCCGCCGTCCGCGCCCTCGCCCTCCTCGCCGGCGCGGGCGTCCCGGTCGTCCTGGTGAGCGGGCGGGGCCGCGCGCGGCTGGAGGCCGTCGCCGGGCTGATCGGCGCCGACGGCGTCATCGCCGAGCTCGGGGCGGCCCGGGTGCGGGTACCCGACGCGCGGCGGCCAGACGGTGCACCAGGCCATCGCCGAGAGCGGCGTGCCGGCGGCGCTGCTGAAGCTCGAGCCCGGCCTGGAGCCGCACCCGCTCGCGGGGTGGGGGCGCGAGGGGAGCCACGTCCTGCGCGGCCGCGCCAGCGTCGCCGCCCCGACGCTGGTGGCGAGCCTCAGTGGCGGCGCCCTGCGCCTCGCCGACAACGGCGGCGGCGGCGAGGGCGAGGCGCGCGTCTACCACCTCCTGCCGGCGGCGGCCGGCAAGGCCGCCGCGGTGGCGGCGGACATCGCCGCGCGCGGCATCGACGCGCGCGGGTGCCTGGCCGTCGGCAACAGCATCCAGGACCTCGAGGTGGGGGGCGTCCTCGGCACCGTCGCGATCGTCGCCAACGGCGCCGCCGCCGACCCGCTGCTCGCCGCCCGGGCGCCCTGGGTCACCGCCGGCTCCTACGGCGCCGGGGTGCTGGAGGCCGTCGAGGCCTGGCTCAGCCTGACGCGCTGAGCACGTCCCAGAGCCGGCCGAGGGCGGCGCCGGCCGCCGCGAGGTCCTCCTCGGACCGCGCCAGGGCGTCGGCCAACGGACGCCGCTCGCGCCCGATCGGCAGGGCGGCCGCGAACCCCGCCCGCCGCAGCGCGCCGGGGCCGAGCGCCACCTCGCCGCACAGGGCGACGCACGGGACCCCCCGGCGCCCGCACGCCTCGGCCACCGCGGCGGGCGCCTTGCCCGCCAGGCTGGTCTCGTCCAGGCGGCCCTCGCCCGTCACGCACAGCGCCGCGCCCTCGAGGCGCTCGTCGAGGCGGACCGCCTCGAGCACCAGGGGCGCGCCCGGCTCCAGGGTGGCCCCCAGCAGCGCCATCAGCCCCCCGGCGGCGCCCCCCGCGGCGCCGGCCCGGGCGACCCCGTCCAGGTCCACCCCGGTGGCGTCGCGAATGGCGGCCGCCAGCGTCGCGAGGCCCTCGTCCAGGCGGTCGACCGCCTCGGGGCCGGCCCCCTTCTGGGGGCCGTAGACGCGGGCTGCGCCCGCGGGGCCGTGGAACGGGGCGTGGACGTCGCATGCGACCTCGATCACCACGTCGTCCAGGCGGGGGTCGCGGCCGGAGAGGTCGATGCGGGCGACCCGGCGCAGGTCGGCGCCGCGCCCCTCGAGCTCCCGGCCGTCGTCGTCGAGCGCCCGGACCCCCAGCGCCGAGGCCAGGCCGAGCCCGCCGTCGGTGGTGGCGCTGCCCCCCAGCCCCACCACGATCCGGCGGGCGCCGAGGTCGAGGGCGGCGCGGATGAGCTCGCCGGTCCCCCGGGTCGAGGTCGCCTCGGGGTCGCGCTCCGCGGGCGCCAGGCGCTCGTAGCCGGAGGCCATGGCGAGCTCGACGACGGCGACCCCGCCGGGCAGCTCGCCGATGGCCGCCTCCACGGGCCGTCCGAGGGGG
The DNA here is from genome assembly GCA_036257075.1 of Miltoncostaeaceae bacterium. Classification (GTDB taxonomy): domain Bacteria; phylum Actinomycetota; class Thermoleophilia; order Miltoncostaeales; family Miltoncostaeaceae; genus DATAGF01. The sequence goes on along the minus strand of DATAGF010000281.1, from coordinate 6,849 downwards.
TCCGAGGCGATGGCCGGCCGGCGCCGGCCGCCGGCGGCGGCCACCAGGGCGTCGAGCGTGCCCTCGCCGCCATCGGCGACCGGCACGGCGCGGGTCTCGGCGCCAGGGACCGACAGGCGCAGCCCGGCCGCGATCGCGCTCGCGGCCGCCGCCGCCGGCAGGGCGCCCTTGAAGGGGCCCGGCGCGACGACGGCTGCCCCTCGCGGCGGGCTCATCCGCGGTGCCGGCGGGGCCAGTCGAGGCCGAGGAAGTCGACCAGCCCGTCGTGGAAGGCGCGGTCGTCGCCGGCCTGGCGCATTGCGGCGAGCATGAGGGAGTCGTCGCCGACCGGGATGCGGAAGGCCGGGTCGGGGTCGCGCGCCGCCGCCACGATGGCGCGGGCCACGACCTCGGGGTCCGTCGCGTGGTCGCGGCGCCAGGCGGCGAAGGCGCGGCGCAGGTCCTCCCGGAGGGGCGCGTAGGGGCCCTCGCCGCGGGCGGCGGCCCCGGTCGGGCGCACGGCCGACGGGAACCCGGTGTCCACCATCCCTGGCTCGACCGTCGAGACGCGGATGCCGAAGGGGCGGCCCTCCACCGCCAGCGCCTCGGCGATCGCCGTCAGGGCGTACTTGCTGGCGTGGTACATGCCGAGCAGCGGGTTGGCCATGCGGGCGCCGATCGAGGAGACGAACACCACCGCGCCGCCCCCGGCCGCGCGCATCTGGGGGACCACCCGCTGCACCACCGCCGCGGCGCCGAAGACGTTGGTCTCGAACATGGCCCGCACTTCGGCGAGGTCGACCTCCTCGACCGCACCCAGGACGCCGTAGGCCGCGTTGCTCACGAGGCATGCGAGCGCTCCCCCGGCGTGGTCCTCGGCGTCCGCGACGCCCTCGGCGACCGACGCCGGGTCGGCGACGTCCAGCCGCACGACGTGCACGCCGGTACCCGCGTAGGCCTCCCGGGCGGCCGCGACGTCGCGCACGCCGGCGGCGGCGCGCCAGCCGGCGTCCCGGAAGGCCAGGGCGCAGGCGCGGCCGATGCCGCGCCCCGCGCCGGTCACGAGCGCGGTCGGTGGCCCCTCCGTCATCGGGCGAACGTCACCCGGGGCCGGCGCGGCTGAGGTCCGGCGCCGCGGGCCCCGGGGCCGGGGGCCCGGGCGGCCGCGCCGGCAGCCGCAGCGTGAAGGTGCTCCCCTCCCCGACCGCCGACTCGAGGCCGATGCTGCCCTGGTGGGCGGCGGCGAGGCCCCGGGCGATCGCCAGGCCGAGGCCCGCGCTGCGCCCCTCGCGCGAGGCGTCGCCGCGGTAGAAGCGATCGAAGACGAAGGCCTGCGACTCGGGCGGGATCCCCTCGCCGGTGTCGCGCACGGCGACGGTCGCCTGGCCGTCCTCCCGCCCGACCGCCACCTCGACGCGGCCGCCGGCCGGCGTGTGACGCAGGGCGTTGTCGAGCAGGATCAGCAGGATCTGCTCGACCCGCGCGGGGTCGGCGTCCACCTCGACCGGCTCGCCGGCGTGCGCGTGCGCGCTCAGGGTCACGCCCTCGCGCGCGGCGAGGGCGACGCGCGGCTCCACCACCTCGCGCGCCAGGTCGCCCAGATCGACCGGCTCGCGCTGCAGGGGCAGCGCCCCGGCGTCGAGCCGCGCGAGCTGGAGCTGCTCCTCCACCAGGCGCTCGAGGCGCGCCGTCTCCTGGCTCATCGCCACCAGGAACTCGCGCCGGTGGCGCTCGCTGACGCCGTCGCCCTCCAGGAGCTCGAGGAAGCCCTTGAGCGCGGCGATGGGCGTCTTCAGCTCGTGGGAGACGTTGGCGACCAGGTCCCGGCGGGCGCGCTCGAGGCGGCGCTGATCCGTGACGTCGCGCAGCGTGATCACCGTGCCGGCGTGCGGCCCTTCGCCGAGGCGGGCGGCGGACAGCTCCAGCTCCAAGCCGCCGGCGAGCGTCACCTGGCGCGCCTCCACGCGGGCGGCGTCGCCGGCGCGCGCGGCGAGCACGGCGTCGATGATCGCCGGGGGCAGCGCGTCGAGCCGGGTCGGGCCGCCCTCGTCCGGCAGCCCCAGCATGCGCCCCGCCGCGTCGTTGGCGACCGTGACGGTGCCGTCCGGGCCCACCGCCAGGACGCCCTCGGCGAGCGAGCCGATCATCGCCCGGTCGCGGTCGCGCTCGCTCGTGATCGCGCCCACCAGCGACTGCAGCCGCTCGGCCATGCCGTTGATGCTGCGGCGCAGCACCTGCACCTCCTCGGGGGCGACGCCGACCTCGGGCGCGCGCGCCGACAGGTCGCCGCCGGCGAGGTCGGCGGCGGTCGTCGCCAGGCGGCGCATCCGCCCGCCCAGGACGCGGGCCAGGAAGATGCCGGCCAGGGCGGCCAGGCCGAGCACGACGATCATCGCGATGATCACGCGGCGGCGGACGATGGCGAGCTCGGGCGCCACGCCGCTGATCGGCTTCACGGCGACGATCCACCCCTCGTCGCCGCCGGCGACGGCCATCGGCGCCGACGCCGCCACCGCCTGGCCGTCGCCGAGCACCGTCGGCTCCTCCGGCACCGGGACGCGGTCGATCAGGCCCGTGCGCTCCGGCGTCCTCACGATCACGCGCGAGCTCTGGAACACGTCGCCCGGATTCGGGAAGTCGATCTTCACGTCGGCGCCGGTCGCGTTGCCGACGTCCTCCGCCACCCGCGTCGCCGCCTCCCCCGTGGCGCCGAAGGGCAGGCCCTCCTTGCCGACCTCCAGCAGCTGCGCGTGCAGCTCCTGGGCCTCGCGCTTGGCGCGGTCGGTCCGCACGCTCGACTCGAGCGTCGGCAGCACCACCAGCAGCACGGCGAGGCTCGCCGCGAGCCCGACCGCCAGGAGCGCCGCCACCAGCCACCCCTGGAGGCCGAGGGCGCGCCGGGCCCTCACGGCGCCCTCCCGTCCTCCCCGCCGAAGGCGTAGCCGACGCCGCGCACGGTGCGGATGAGCACCGGCTGGGACGGCTCGTCCTCGACCTTCTGGCGCAGGTGGCGCACGTGGACGTCGACGCTGCGCAGGTCGCCGTAGAAGTTGCCCTTCCAGAGGTGGTTCATCAGCTCCTCGCGGGTGAACACGCGGCGCGGGGAGCCGGCGAGCTTGTAGAGGATCTCGAACTCCGAGTAGGTGAGCGGGATCTCCTCGCCGCCGCGGCGCACCGTCCGGGCGGTCGCGTCGATCTCGAGGTCGCCGATCCGCAGCGGCGCCGTCCGGTCGGGCTCGAGCCGCGCCCGGCGCAGGTTCGCCTTCACCCGCGACACCAGCTCCCGCGGGGAGAAGGGCTTGGTGACGTAGTCATCGGCGCCCAGCTCGAGGCCGAGCACCTTGTCGAGCTCCTCGCCGCGCGCCGACAGCATGATGATCGGGATGTTGCGCCCGGCGCGGATGCGCTTGCAGACCTCGAGCCCGTCGAGCCCCGGCAGCATGATGTCGAGCACCACCAGGTCCACGGGCTCCGCGGCCACCACGTCGAGGGCGTCGTCCCCGCGGGCGGCCGTGAGCACGCGGAAGCCCGCCTCACGCAGCGCGTACTCGACGATGGTGCGGATCGATCGCTCGTCCTCGACGACGAGGATGCTGTCGGACACTCGCAACCCCTCCGGCTCCGGCCCATGGTAGCGGCGGGCGCCAGGGTCCCCTCCGCCTTCGCGGAGCCTTAAAGGTCGCCCGCTACCCTGGTCGGGTGCCTCCGCACGGGCCGCGCCAGCCGAACCCCTACGGGCCGCCGCCGTCCGAGCCGCCGCGGCGCCGCCCGCCGCGCTGGCTCACTGCGGCCGCCCTGCCCGCGGTCGTCGGCGCCGGCGTCGCGCTCCTGGTGGTCGCGCTGACCGGCAACCTGGGCGGCGACACCACGGTCATCGAGCGCGACACCTCGCCCCTGCCGGCGGCCTCGGCGGCCATCGCGGAGTCGGTCCCGGCGCGGAGCGGTCCCGAGGGCGGGGTCCAGGCCGTCGTGGCCCGCAGCTCGCCGGCGGTGGTCAAGGTGACCAGCGGCCAGGAGGGCGCGGGCGGGCGCCTGGGCTCCGGCTTCCTGGTGGACCGCCGCGGACGCATCCTGACCAATGCCCACGTGCTCGGCGACGAGGACCGGGCCACCGTGACCTTCGACGACGGTACCGAGAGCCCGGCGGAGGTCCTCGGGGTGGACGAGAGCACCGACCTCGTGGTCCTGCGCGCCGAGGAGGTGCCGCCGGACGTGCGGCCCCTGCCGCTTGGGCGCAGCGCCGGCCTGACCGTCGGCGACCCCGTGATCGCCATCGGCAACCCCTTCGGCCTCGAGCGCACGGCCACCACGGGGATCGTGTCGGCGCTCAAGCGGATCATCAGCGCGCCCAACGACTTCGAGATCCAGAACGTCATCCAGACCGACGCGGCGATCAACCAGGGCAACTCCGGCGGCCCGCTGCTCGACGGCCGCGGCCGGGTCATCGGCATCAACTCCCAGATCGCGAGCGAGAGCGGCGGCAACGACGGCGTCGGCTTCGCGGTCCCGATCGACACGATCCGCCCGATCGCCGACTCGATCATCGCGACCGGCGACGCCCGCCACGCCTGGCTCGGGATCACCGGCCGCCAGGTCACCCCGGAGATCGCCGATACGCTCGGCCAGCCGGCCGTGCGCGGCGTCGCCGTCGTCAGCGTCGACGAGCGCGGCCCGGCGAAGGACGCGGGCCTGCGGCCGGCCACGACGCCCGCCGACGCGGACGTCCCGCGGGGCGGCGACATCATCGTCGCGGTCGGCGGGCGCGAGGTGCGCGACATGGCCGACGTGAGCCTCGCGGTCTCGTCGCGGGCCGTGGACGACCCGCTCGCGCTGACCGTGCTGCGCGACGGCGACCGCGTCGACGTCCGGGTCACGCTCGCCGACCGGCCGGACGACGTCGGCGTGAGCTCCGGTCAGGAGCCCTAGGTCTAGGGGCCTGTCCCCGAGCCCCCGGAGGCTCAGGCCGTACGCTGCCCGGGTCCGCGTGCCCGCGACCCAGGAGCGCCGATGAGGAAGGCCGTCAGGGACTTCAAGGAGTTCGTGCTGAAGGGCGACGTCGTCGCGCTCGCCGTCGCCGTGATCGTCGCGACGGCCTTCGGGGCCGTGGTCGCGGCCTTCGTCGCCAACGTCGTCACGCCCCTGATCGCGGCGATCGGGGGTCAGCCGGACTTCTCGGACCTGGACTTCACGATCAACGGCAGCCGCTTCCAATACGGCCTGTTCATCAACGCGGTCATCACGTTCCTGATCGTCGCGGCCGTCGTCTTCTTCCTGGTGGTGCGCCCCTACAACGCCTTCAAGAAGCGCTTCTCCCGCGAGGGGGACGACGACGTCCCGCCGCCCGAGTACGCCGTCGAGACGGCCGGAGCGGGTGCCCTGCCGACGCGCCTCAACGACCGCGCCGCCGACGGCTGGCGGGTCGTGTCGGTCGGCGAGGCCGGCGAGGGGACGCTGGCGGCCGTGCTCGTGAAGGGCGAGGACTAAAACCAGTTTCACCATGACCTGAGCCGCCGCCGGCACAGGAGCGCGCAGGCCAGGAGCAGGAAGGCGGTGTGCATCTCGGGGCGACGATCCCAGCGGATGCGAAGGACGCCGGAAGCAATGCAGGTGGGCGAAGGCTCGCTCGACGACCCAGAGCGCGCGCCCGAGGCCGTTCAGCGCGCCACGGTCAGCGCGCGGCAGCCGACCCGGGTAACGCCGCCGCCGCTGCCTGACCGGGATCAAGGGCGCGATCTCGGCCCACAGCTCGTCATCGACCTCGAACCTCGACGCCATCCTCGCCGCACCCCGGCCCGACCCTCTCCGAGCAGGGGCTTCCAACGCGATCGCGGCCCTTCGTTGTGCTCGCCGACTGCTGGGCGGCCTCGCTCGTCGCCGGAGACGGCGGCGGTCTCGTGCGACAGCGCGGCAGTGAGGTAGCGCAACTCCAATCCCCGAGCTCAGCCGGCCGCAAGAGGTTTCTGAAGGCGGTATCGCTTGACGCCGAGGGCGCGCCCGCGTAGACTGACTAACATATGTCTGTCAGTCATTCAGAGCGGGAGGACGGAGTGGCCCCGAGCCCTCCGCCGAGCGCGGAGGAGCTGCGGCGTATCAACGCCTGGTACGGCCAGTACTTCGGGGCCGTCAACGAGGCGCGCGAGGGTGGGCGCCTCTCCCCCGCCACGGCGACGACGTACTTGCTCCACTCGGGAAACTTCGTGCGCTGGCTCGAGAGCAGATTCGAGCCCGGCAGCCGGGCGCGCTCCGCCGCGGCTCGGTCCTAGCCGTGGGACTCCGGCGCGGCGCCTGTCGAAGCTCCGATGACCGGCCGGCGCGGCCGCGCGAGGGCATCTCTACCGCGCCGCACGTGTAGTGCCAGCGCTGGAGGGGGCCGCGCGTCGTGCGCCGTGACACACCGAACGCTCCTCGACGCACGGGCTCGCGCCCTCATGATCCAGGCGAGTCAGCATGCCGAGCTGGTCCGAAGCCGTTGATGCGCTGCGCTCTTCGCCCGCGCCGGACCTGGGCGGTGCTCGCGGCCCTGGGGGGGCTTGGCCTGCTCTATGTCGGGGTGCGCGGGCTGGATCTGGGCGCGCTGGCCGCCGCGCTCGCGCAGGTGGACGGGGGCTGGCTGGCCGCGGCCGCCGCGCTCCAGGGCCTCTCGCTGCTCTTCGGAGGTCTGGCCTGGCAGGTGGGTATGACCGCCGGGGTGGCCCGGCTTCCGGTGCGCCACGTGGTGGCGGCCCACTGGATCGGGCAGGCGGCCAACACCCTGCTCCCAGCCCGCCTGGGCGAGGTGGCCCGCGTCATGGCCGTGCGCCGCCACGTGGAGGGGGGAGGGGCGGCGGCTCGCATCGCCGGGAGCCTGGCAGCCCAGCGCCTGCTGGGCGG
>DATAGF010000278.1:0-8913 GCA_036257075.1 Miltoncostaeaceae bacterium | reverse complement strand
GCGACTACGCGAAGGCCTGGGCGAAGGTGCGCCAGGTGGTGCGCAAGTCCGGCGGGAAGCGCATCCCGCTGATGTGGACGCCCTACGTGCGCAGCATCCCGGACACCCCCGAGAACGCGATCGCCGCCTACTTCCCCGGCGCCGACAAGGTCGATCTCGTCGGGGCCAGCGGCTACAACTTCGGCCAGGTCGGCGGCCTGGCGTGGACCGAGCCCGAGGCCCTCTTCGAGGACGTCTACCGCCAGGTGTCGGCGCTGTCGCCGAAGCCCTTCTGGGTCGCCGAGACCGGGTCGACCAACGCCGGCGGCAGCAAGGCGGCCTGGATCGCGCAGCTCGCGGTGCTGCGCTCGGCGATCCCCAACCTCGGCGGCATCGTCTGGTACGACGCCCGCGACCCCAACGGCGACTTCCGGGTGGGCTCCAGGTCGGCGCGCAAGGCCTTCAAGGGCCTGGTGAAGAGGACGTCGAAGTGAGCCCGCGCCGCGCCGTCCCCCCGCGCCGCAAGCGCACCCGCCGCCCGGCGGCCGGCGGCGCGCAGGCGGCCCTCACCGAGCCGATGGTCGACCGGCTGATGTGGCGCGCCGGCTTCGGCCCCTCCGAGGCGGACCGCAAGCGCTTCAAGGGCATGGGCCTGCACCGCGCGGTGGACCGCCTGATGTCCGACCCGCGCGGCCCGGCCGCCGGCCCGCCGCCGCGGCGCCGCGACGGCAGCCCGCTGCGCCCCCACGAGTCGGACACCGACCTCGTGCTCGCCTGGTGCGACGAGATGATCCGCACGCGCAACCCGCTGGTGGAGCGGCTGGTCTTCTTCTTCCACCGGCACTTCGCCACCCAGCGCGACGAGGTCTCGCCGCCCCAGCTGATGACCCAGCAGAACGCCCTCTTCCGGAAGTACGCGGACCTGGGCTCGAACCGGATCTCCGACTTCAAGAGCCTCGTCTACGAGGTGGGGGAGGGGCCGGCGATGCTGCGCTTCCTCACCGGCGAGGACAGCCGCAAGGGCCGCCTGAACGAGAACTACGGGCGCGAGCTGATGGAGCTGTTCTGCCTCGGCGTCACCAACGCGGCCGGCCAGCCCAACTACACCGAGGCGGACGTCGTCGAGGCCGCGCGGGCGTCGACCGGGTGGCAGATCAACGACGACAACCCCGACGCCCCGACGGCCTTCTTCACCCAGTCGCGCTGGGACGAGGGGCCGAAGACGGTGCTCGGCCGCACCGGCGCCTTCAACCACCGCCAGCTGGTCGACGTCGTCACGTCGCACCCCAGCCACGCGCCGTTCCTCGTGACGAAGCTCTGGGGCGAGTTCATCCCGAGCGCGCCCGACGCCGCGACGGTGCGCGACCTCGTGCGCATCTACACCGGCAACCGCTTCCGCCTGCGGCCGCTGGTGCGCCGGATCCTCACCCACCCCGCGATGCTCGCCTCCATCAAGGAGCCGGCGATGATCAAGCCGCCGGTGGTGTTCGCCATCGGGGTCATGCGGGCGCTGGGGCTGGGGATCACCGACGACACCCTCTTCAACACGCTGAGGGACATGGGCCAGGTCCCCTACTTCCCGCCGACCGTGGCCGGGTGGGAGGGCGGCGCCTCGTGGCTCAACACGAACACGGCCCTCGCGCGCTTCTCGGCGGCCAACCGCCTGCTGTCGCTCAAGTACGCGACCCTGCCCACAAAGGCCCCGGAGGACGAGCCGGGCGAGACGCCGAAGCAGGCCTTCGCACGCGCCCACGCCGCGGTCGGGCGCCCGTGGGTCGGCCGAGGCACCAAGAGCAGCCTCATCTACTACGCCACCAAGGCGCGCAACACGTCCTCGAACGACCGGATCGCGCGCCAGCGGGTGCTGCGGGCGTTCCTGCTCGGCGGCCCCGACGCACAGGTGATGTGATGGCCCACGACCCCGAGATGGACCGCGACGCCGTCGCCGCGGCCGCCGCCGCGCCCGACCCCGGCACGGCCGAGGCGGTGCGCTGCGCCGACTGCGCGCGGTCCGACAGCCTCGTCACCGACCTCGACCCGGTCGACAGGATGCCGATCCCGGTCGAGGCGGTGGCGGGGTTCCCGGACGGGGTGCCGCGGGCCAAGGGCCTCGACCGGCGGGCCTTCCTGCGCAACGGCGTGCTGGGCCTCGCGTCGATCTACGCGGCGAGCAGGATCGACTGGACGCGGGCCTACGAGGCCGCCGTCGCCGAGGGCGCGAGCCCCGCCAACCAGCTGGTCATGATCTACCTCAACGGCGGCAACGACGGCCTCAACACGATCGTCCCGATCGCCGACTACGACGCCTACACCGCCGCCCGCCCGAACCTCGCGCGCGCCCAGGGGCCGTCCGTGGCCGGCGGCCGCGTGGGCTCGACGGTCATGCCGGGCACCGGCGGCGCCCACGCCTGGGCGAACGTCTGCGTCTCCGGGACGGGCAACAACAACGACACCAGGGGCTTCGACACGCTGTGGGGGGACGGCTCGGGGGGCGCCGGCTCGGACCTCGCGGTCTGGCCCGCCGCCGACTACACGCCGGCCAACCGCTCCCACTTCGACAGCCGGGACTACTGGTTCGCCGGGGCGCTGCAGAAGATGACGACCGGCTGGCTCGGCCGCTGGCTCGACCTCTACGGCTCGACCGACAACCCGCTCCAGGCCGTCTCGATCGACTCCACGATCTCGAAGCAGATCCGCGCGGCCCGGGCGCCGGTGAGCGCCGTCCGCAGCCTCAACGGGGTCGAGTTCCGCGTCGACAACGTCGCCACCAGCCTGGTGAACACCACCGAGCAGATGGCGCCGGTGGCTGCGGCCGCGGTCGGCAAGGGCAACGACGGCCTCGCCCGCGCGCGCGAGACCTACGCCCGCACGGTCCAGGTGTCGCGCTCGCTGCGGACGCTGGTCGGCGCGCCGGTGGCCGCGGGGTACCCGCAGTCCGACCTCTCGAACCGGCTCCAGCTGGCGGCCGTCCTGCTGTCGGCCAACCTCGGCGTGAAGGTCATCACGCTGGACTGGGGCTCGCTCGACACCCACGGCAACCAGCTGGCCAGCCAGGACCCGCAGCTCACGACGCTCTCCCGGGCGCTCGCCGCCTTCCGCGACGACCTGACCGCCCGCGGCATCGAGGGCCGGGTCATGACCGTCGTCTTCTCCGAGTTCGGCCGCCGCGTGGCGTCCAACAACACCGGGACCGACCACGGGGCGGGCGGGCTGATGATGGCCATGGGCTCGTCGGTGCGGGGCGGCTTCCGCGGCGAGTTCCCCGGCCTGCGGGCGCTCTACCAGGGCGACCTGCGGGTGACGACCGACTTCCGGGCCGTCTACAGCTCGGTCGTGAGCGAGTGGCTCGGCGGCGACCCAGCCGCCGTGATCCCTGGAGGGCCCTTCCCCCTCGGGGGGCCGCTGGCCGGGTGAGGACGCCCGCGCGCATCGCGGGGGCCTTCATCGTCGTCTCCCTGCTGGCGGCCGCGACGGCCGTCGCCGCCCCGCGCGTCCACCGGCTCACCCTCCCGCCGCCGCCGCCGCTCCCGACCTCGCTCGCCGTCGACGAGGACGAGTGGACCGTGATCCCGTCCAAGCGGGTCGTCGCGGCCGGGCCCGTCACCCTCCGCGTCTACAACCGCGGCATGGACGACCACGACCTCACCCTGGTCGACGCGGCCGGGACCCTCCACTCGGTCCCGCTCGCGCCCGGCGCGAGCTCGGAGCTCCGGGTCACGCTGACGCCCGGCAGCTGGAAGCTCTGGTGCTCGCTCTTCGCGGGCACCCAGGACTCGCACGAGCTGCTCGGCATGGTCACCACCATCCAGGCCCGCATCGACCCGTCGCACAACTACCGCCCGGCCCGGCGCGCCCTGCGGACGCGCATCCCGTAAGGCGGCGTAGTGGCCACTGCCGGCTCCGGACTGACCGCGGGGGCGCCCAGGGATAGGGTTGCCGGGTGCCCGCCCGCCCCCCCGTCGCGATCCCCGGCGCGCTGGCCGGCCAGCACCTCGCCCGGCTCCGTGACGCCACGACGCCCCCCCACGCCTTCAGGCGGCACGCCGGCGCCCTGTCGGCGCTCGTGCTCGCCAAGGCGCTCGAGGACCTCGAGGAGCGCCGCGCCGAGGTCCAGACGCCGCTCGCCCGCGCCTCCGCCCTGGTGCCGGTGCGGCGCGTCACGCTCGTGCCGGTGCTGCGCGCCGGGCTGGCCATGGTCGAGCCCGCGCTGCAGCTGCTGCCGGACGACACCCTGGTGGGGTTCCTGGGCATGGCGCGGGACGAGCGGACGCTGGAGCCCCGGACCTACCTCGAGAGCCTGCCGGCGGGGCTCGCCGAGGACGAGGTGGTGGCGCTCGACCCGATGATCGCGACCGGCGGGTCGAGCTCGGCGGCGCTGCGCGCGCTGCGGGCCGCGGGGGCGGGGCGCCTGCGGCTCGTCGGCCTGATCGCCGCCCCCGAGGGCCTCGCCGCGGTGGCGGCCGCCGAGCCCGACGTGCCCGTCACGGTCGCCGCCATCGACGAGCGGCTCGACGAGCGGGGCTTCATCGTTCCCGGGCTCGGCGACGCGGGCGACCGGCTGTACGCGGCCGCGGGGGCGTGACGCCACGGCCGGACGAGCACCGCCGCCCGGCAGAGGCGGCGGGCGCAGCCGGCGATCAGCCGCCGCGCGGTCCGGCGCTCGTCACGGGCGCGTCGTCGGGGCTCGGGTGGGCCTACGCCGACTCCCTCGCCGCGCGCGGCCACCCGCTGATCGTCGTCGCCCGGCGGGAGGAGCGCCTGCGGGCCCTCGCGCGCCGTGCGCGGGAGCTGCACGGCGTCGAGGCGCGCCCCGTGGTGGCCGACCTCGCGACCGAGGAGGGCCTGACCGCCTGCCGGCGCGCGCTCGACGAGGGGCCGCCGCCGGACGCCGTCGTCCTCAACGCGGGCTTCGGGACCCACGGGCCGCTGTGGGAGCTCGACCGCGCCCGCGAGGCCGAGATGGTGCGCCTGAACTGCGTCGCGGTCGTCGACCTCGCGGCGCACGCGCTGCCGCGCATGGTGCGCCGCGGCGCCGGGGCGCTGGTGGTCGTCAGCTCGGCGGCCGCCTGGCAGCCGGTCCCCTTCATGGCCACCTACGCCGCGACGAAGGCCTTCGGGCTGCACTTCGCCGAGGCCGTGGCCGAGGAGCTGCGCGGCACCGGCGTGCGGGCCGTCGCAGTGTGCCCCGGGCCGACCCGCACCGAGTTCACGATGTCGACGGGCTCCGAGCGCACCCTGCGATGGACCATCCCGCACGACGACGTCGACCTCGTCGTGCGCGCGACCTGGCGCGCGCTCGCGGCGGGCCGCCGCCGGGCGCCGACCGGCTGGGTCGCCCGCGGGTCGATGCTGGCCGGGCGCCTCGTGCCGCGCGGCCTGGTGCTGCGCGCCTCGGCCATCGCCCACCGCGCCTCAGCCCAGCAGCGCTCCCACGAACGGCAGGTTGCGGTGGATCCAGCCGATGGTCCGCAGGGAGGCGTCGATGGAGAGCGGCGGCCGCTGCAGGAGCGTGTCGGCGGCCATGACGCGCGCGACGTCGACCCGGACCGGCCGGGCCCGGGGTGATCCGCCGGGCCCCGGGAACTCGACGCCCGCCCCGCTCATGACGTCGATCACCTCCTGGGCCAGGATCCCGTAGCCGATCGTCGTCGGGTGGACGCCATCGAGGCTGAAGAGGCCACCGGCGTCGCGCTTGCCCGCCGCGTCGGTCGAGAGGAACCGCGAGTCGGGCCTTCGGTCCAGCGCCACCAGCTCGGACGGGAGGGGGTACTCGGTCCACCAGCTCGGCCGGGCCTTCACCTGGGTGATGTAGCGCCGGTGGGCGAGGCGGTCGAGGAGGCCCGCGATGTCGACGATCCGCCAGTCGAGGCCGTCGCGGCGGGCGTCGATGACCGCCTGGGCGATGTCGTCGTTGTAGTGGTCGATCGCGCTGTCGACCGCCCGCGCCTCCTGGTGCGTCAGGTAGGGATCCCACGCCCGGTTGAGGCCAGGCTCGGCGATCCACGGGTACGTGTACGCGTCGTAGTAGCGCGAGGTCTCGCTGTGCCGGTCATCGACGCCGCGCGCGATCGGCGCGATGGTGACGTGCGGGACGGTCGCCCAGATCACCCGCCTCGCCGCGATGCGGCGGACGGCGGCGACCGCCCGCCGGAGGTCCGCCCGGAACAGCCTCGGGGCCACGACCGTCGCGGGCCGCTTCGGGTCGAACCGGGGCCCTCCCAGCCAGTTGACCCGCAGCCGCACGACGGTCTGCAGCGCGCTGTTGGCGCCCAGCATGACGATGAGGGTGTCGATGCCGACGTCCGGGTCGTGGCCGCCCCCGACCTGCGCCCCGAGGGCCTCGGCGGCCTGGAAGACGGTCCGGTCCATGCCGCCCGCCGACGCCAGCACCCGCAGCTCCATCCGCTCCTGGGCGTCCTCGGGGAGGAGATCGTCGAAGAGGCCGTCGCGCGGGCGCCCCAGCCTGGCCTCGACCGACCGGGCGGTCTTGCGAAGCGCCGCGTCGAACGACCACCCCGAGACGCCGAGGTTGTGGTTGATGGCCGCCGGCGGCGTGAACCGCGACCCGGGGCCCCGCTCCCAGTACCCCTCGTTGGTCGCGAGCCACTTGCGGGCCCGCGCGATCGCGCGCGGCGCCTCCCAGATGTCGATCCGCGCGCCGAAGCGCTCCTCCAGGTCGCGCACCAGCGCCTCGAGGTTGAGCGGCAGGCCGTCGCCCGGGCTGTCGTAGACGGGATGCCGGAACTCGGCCCCGAGCTCGTGGGCGATCATCGCCGGATAGGACATCTCGGTCCGGAAGATCGCGTAGTTCTGGAAGCCCATCGTCAGCGAGTCGCCGATGGCCACGAGGCGGTTGCGGGGGAGCTGCGCCGAGCGCGCGCGCGGGGCGACCGCGACGCCCATCGTCGGGTCGGTGAACGGCGGCGGCGCGGACGAGGAGATCGTCACATCGCTCGGCGTCGCGGCGTCGCGCATGTCCGGCGTCACGTCGGCCGTGTCGCGCGGGCGCAGCATGGGTCAGGCTACGCTGCCCGTTCCGGGGGCGTCCATACCCGCAACGCTCGTTGAAGGGCTGTCGGCGGGACACCTAGAATCCCCCAGGGCCCCCGCGGCCCAGAGGCACCGTGACGACCACCCTCATCCCCATCCTGTGCGCGCTCGTCGCGGCCCTCGTTGTGTTGGCGACCACGCCGCTGGCGGCGCGCCTGGCGCGCGCGGTCGGGGCGGTGGACCTCCCCTCCGACCGGCGGATCCACAGCGAGCCGACGCCCCGCCTCGGCGGGCTCGCCCTGCTGGCCGGCTTCCTGGTGCCGGTGCTCTTCTACTTCCCGGAGGGCTCGCCCGAGCGGGCGCTGGTGACGGGCGCCGTCCTGATCACGCTGCTCGGGGCGGTGGACGACATCTGGGGGCTCACCCCGGCGGTGAAGCTCGCTGGCCAGGCGGCCTGCGCCGCGATCCCGGTCGCGGCCGGCCTGACCATCGACCACATCACGCTGCCGTTCCTCGGCGTCGGCGACCTGGGCTGGGCGCAGTACCCGCTCACGGTGCTCTGGTTCGTCGCGCTGGTGAACATGATCAACTTCACCGACGGCATGGACGGCCTCGCCGCGGGCATCACCGGGCTCGGCGCCACCACCTTCGCCATCCTTGCCGCCTCGCTGGGCCGCGCCGACCCGGCCATCATGGCCGCCTCGCTGGCCGGCGCCTGCGCCGCCTTCCTGGTCTTCAACTTCCACCCCGCCCGCGTCTTCATGGGCGACGCGGGGTCGATGCTGCTGGGCTTCGTCATCGCGGGCGTCGCGGTGACCGGGGTGATGAAGAGCGCCGCGGCGATCGCGGTCGTGGCCCCGCTGATCATCCTCGCGATCCCGATCCTCGACACCTCGTTCGTGATCCTGAAGCGACTCAAGTACGGGCTGCCGATCTACAACGCCGACCGCAGCCACTTCCACCACCGCTTCTTCACGATCGGGTGGGGGCAGCGGAAGACCGTCCTCGCCCTCTACGGCTGGTGCGCGCTCATGGGCGGCGTGGCCGTCGCCATGCGCTTCGTGCCCTACCAGGACCCGAGGGGCGGCATCCAGGTCGCCGGCACGCTCGCCCTGATCGGGGCCGGCCTCGTCGCCCTGGCCGCCTCGATCTACCTGGTCTACGTGCTCGAGATCCTGAAGTGGCGCAGCACCCCGGTGATCAAGCTGGTGCGCGAAAGCCGAATGGCCCGCCGCGGCGAAATGGCCGAGCGGCCCTAATGCGGATGGCCGCCTCTTGCGGGCGGCCATGCGCGCCTCCGGGCCCTGGCCGGGCCCTCCGGCAACCGGCGGCACCGCCTTCGGCGGGGCGGGCCGCCTTGAACTGCTCCCAGGAGCCCGGAGTCGGGGTCAGGGACTTGGCTCTGGGCCTGGGACCGGAGCCGGCTCGGGGCCGGGGTCCGGCGGCGAGGTGGGGAGGCCCTCCACCTCCATGACCGGATCGCCCGGGGCCCCGCCCGGCGGGACCAGCGACGAGGCGACCCCCCAGCGCCGGATGGGGCAGATGCCGAGCGCCCGCTGGATCGAGTGCCCGGGGACGTACAGGCTCATCCGGACGGGACCGGCTTGGGAGGGCGTGAAGGAGAGGCGGGCGGTCCCGTCGGCCTGGAGCCAGGCGCGCGCCGAGAACCCGGCGCCGGCGGCCGAGACGGTCGCCCCGGCCGTGCCCCAGAACTCCTGCGGGTCGGCACCGGCGGCGGCCGCCACGCCGAGCGGGTCGGCGCCCAGGCGCACCAGGATCTGGGCGGGCCTGCCGACGGTCGCAGCCGGCGGCTCGATCGCGCCCGGCTGAAGGGAGACGCCGGCCCGCGCAGAGGCGAGGATCTCCGCGATGGCCGGGGACTTCGGGGGGCCGGGCTTCTTCGAGGTCCCGCACGTCGCGGGCGCGGGGTCTCCCGGCGCCGCC
>DATAGF010000276.1:0-2312 GCA_036257075.1 Miltoncostaeaceae bacterium | reverse complement strand
ACTCCCCGATCCCCGCCGCTCGCCGCGACGAACGGAGCTGACCCGGTAGGCAGTGCACTCCACCCCGCTCGTGGGATCCAGTCTCGACTGCGGAGGTGGCGCGTTCCTTGGCCCGCTGTACAGGGTGAGGGCCCGACTATTGCTCCCCGCGGCGGGTTCCCGCGGCCAGCAGCGGGCCCACCAGCTCGGGCTCGAGGCGCTCCAGCAGGCCGGCCGCGCGGGCCGGCGCGACGTCGAGCGCGCGCCGCGATCCAGCTCCCTGCCCCAGGAAGGCCGTGAGCGTGCACAGGTCCGCGCGGCGCTGGAAGGGGCTCTGGGAGAGGCGGTAGGCGACGACCCCGTCGGGGACCACCAGCGAGTGGCGCCGGGACAGGCTGCCCTCGCGCAGCCCGAGGCGGCCGCCCTCGAGGCGGTTGCCCAGCGAGCGGTAGCGGTCGAGGCCGACCGGGACCATCAGGGCCGCGACGGCCGCCAGCGCCAGGGCGACCGGCCAGGGCGCGAGGACCGCCGCGAGGACGGCCCCGGCCGCCGGGACGGCGGTCGCGCGCACCAGCCGCCGCGACAGCGCCGTGCGGGGGTGGCGGTCGAGCCCGTCGTGGGCCGCCGGGTCGATCTCGCGCGCCAGCCGCCAGACCTCGTCGGCCGGTCCCGCGGGCAGCAGCGCCGTGCGGCCGCGCGCGTCGCCCTCGCCCGAGGCGACGCCGCCCACCACCGCCCGCAGCGCCGCCAGGCCGACGGCGCGCCAGGGCAGGGAGTCGCGCACCTCCAGCGCCCGCAGGCGCCGGCGGTCGATGGTCACGCTGCGCTGCCCGATCAGCCCGCGCTCGGCCGCGAGCCGGCCCGGGCGCTCGACCAGGCGGAAGCCCCCGTCGACGATCACGCTGCCGAGCGCCGCCGCGCCGGCCGCCAGGGCGATCGCCGCGACGATGAGGACGGCGATGCCGAGCGGGTCGGTCGGCACGAGGTCGACGCCCCGGGCGGCCAGGTCGTCGACCCAGCCGATGTCGGCGTCGCGGATGGCCCTGAGCCCGGCCGCCAGGAGGGCGACGGGCACGGCGAGGTAGCGGCCGCTCGTGGCGCCCGCGAGGGCGAGCGTCCCCAGCGGGACCTCGGCGAGGACCCGCCCCTCCGGCTCCGCCGCGGCCTCGGGCGCCGCCGAGCGCCGGGACAGCACCGCCTCGCGCAGCGCCTCCGCGTCGCGGCGGCGCACCGCGGCCAGCCGCAGCCCGGACGCCGAGGCGCCGCCGGCTGCGTCGTCCACCCGCACCTGCACCAGGCCCGTCAGGCGGTGCAGGAGGGGAGCGGAGATGTCGACGCCGCGGATCCGGTCCAGCGGGATCGTCCGCAGGGTGCGGGTGAGGACGCCGGAGCGCACCTCCAGGCGGCCGTCGGCCACGCGGTAGGTGAAGCGGCGCCAGGCCAGCACCGCGAACGGGGCGGCCAGCAGCGCGGCGCCCAGCATGGCGAGCCCGACGACGGCCGGCGAGCGACCCGTGATGAGGCTGATGATCCCGATCAGGCCCACCACGCGCACGGCCCGCCAGCCGTAGACGACGATCGCGAGCGGGTGCAGCCTCCCGGCGACGACGGCGCCGCTCAGGTCGCCTCCCCCTCGCCGGCCATGGCGGCCAGGTCCTCGCGCAGCCGCGCGATGCGGCCCTCGTCGAGCCCCGGGATGCGCGCGGCGGCGGCCGAGGCGGTGCGAACCTCGACGGTCGCCAGGCCGAGGGCGCGCTCGAGCGGGCCCGAGGTGGTCTCGACCGCCTGGATGCGGGTGTGCGGGACGATCGTCCACGAGCGCGTGAGCCAGCCCCGCTGCACGTAGAGGCCGAGCGGAGTCACCTCGAAGCGCATGAAGCGGTAGGCGATCCCCGCCCCGATCAGCGAGGCCGCGACGCCCAGCGCGACGAGCCCGGCGAGGCCGGCCGCGAGGGCGGCCACCGGCGGGTCGCCGGCCATCGACCAGGCGACGATCGCGACGATGCCGATGACCGCGACGACGCCGGTCGGGATGAGCCCGTGGATCGCCCACAGGCGCCGCACCCGCGGGTCGAGCGACTCCGCCGGAGGCCGGAGCCGGGGCTCGCTATGGGCCGCCGCATCGCCCGTCATCGGGCCTCCAGGCTAGCGGAGGCGCTAGGGTGCGCCGCCGTGCTGGTGCTGCTCGACATCGACGGGACGCTCCTGCAGGGATCGCCCCAGGCGCACACCGCCGCGCTGGTGGGGGCGATGCGCGATGTGCACGGCGTGCCGGCCGAGGACGCCGACGTGGCGGCGATCCGCCCCGGAGGCCGCACCGACCAGGAGATCGC
>DATAGF010000262.1:0-11083 GCA_036257075.1 Miltoncostaeaceae bacterium | reverse complement strand
TCGCCCGCTCCGACGAGATCACGCTGGAGGCCTGGCGCCGGCGCCCGCTGCACGAGCGCCCGCTCGAGGCGACGGGACGGCTGCTGCGCCGCGAGCTCTAGCGCCCTGGGCCCGGCACGACCATCACCGGGCAGGGCGCATCGCGCGCGAGGCGCGCCGTGACGCTCCCGAGGACCCGGTGGACCACGCCGCGCCGGCGAGGGTGGACGACGAGCACGTCGCACCCCGACTCGCGCGCCCACCCGAGGATCTCCTCGGCGGGATCGGGCCCCTGCAGGATCACCACCTCGGCGCCCCCGGCGCCCTCGGCCTGCGGCTCCAGCCAGGCCCTCGCCTGGTCCACGATCTCCGCGGAGATCTCCTCCTCCGGCGGCGACCACGCCGTCCGCCCGCCCGTGTATCGGCCCGGCGGCTCGGCCACGTGGACCAGGCTCAGGCGTGCCTCGGAGAGGGCCGCGACGCGGACCGCCTCGTCGAGCGCCGGTCCGCCGTCCGGCCCGTCGACGCAGCAGGCGACGAGCTCGTAGCCTCGTGCCGGTCCGGCGGCCATGGCGCCAGCCTACGACGCGGCGCCGCTCCCCGGCGAATCCAGTGAGACGCTGACGAGCGGGGCGAAGCCGCCGTAGGCCATCCGCGTCATGTCGGCGGGCTGCTCCGCGGCCATCATCTCCTGGACGCGCGCGTCCTCCATGACCTTCGCCATCACCTCGTCGCGGTGGTCCCGCGAGGTGAACTCGGCCACGGCCACGGTCATCACCTCGCCGGGGCCCATCGCGAAGCCCTCGCCGACGTCGTCGGCGCGGAACTCGCGATAGCTCAGCGCGCCGTACTCGCAGGCGACGGCCCCGAAGGCCGCCGCCTGGAGCTCGTAGGCGCCGAGGTTCCGCTCCGGGACCGGGAGCAGGTAGACGTCGACGTACGGGCCGATCGCGGCGCTCATGGTCTCCTCCGTGGTCGTCGTCCATGGGACGACCGGCGCGCCGGGGACTCATCGATCGGGTATCAATCCGGCCTGTGCCCTGGATCGACGTCAGCGTGCCGGTCCGTACCGGGATGATCGTCTACGACGGCGACCCCGAGGTGCGGATCGAGGCGGTCACCGCGATCGCCGGCGGCGACCTGGCGAACGTCAGCCGCATGGAGCTCGGCAGCCACACCGGCACCCACGTCGACGCGCCGCGGCACTTCATCGACGGCGCCGCGGGGGCCGACAAGCTGCCGCCCGACGCCCTGCTCGGCCCGGCCATCGTCGCCGACGCGCGCGGGCTCTCGGGCGACATCGACGCCGCCGCCCTGGCGTCCCTCAGGCTGCCCGAGGGGACCGAGCGGGTCCTCTTCCGGACCCACGACGGCGAGCTCTGGGACCGGCGGACGTTCACGCGCGACTTCGCCGGCGTCGCCGCCGACGCCGCCCAGGAGCTGGTCGCGATGGGCGTGAGCCTGGTGGGCATCGACTACCTCTCGATCGCCCCGAGCGCCGACCCCGCGCCGACCCACCGCGCCCTCCTCGAGGCGGGCGTCGTGATCGTCGAGGGGCTCGACCTCCGCGCCGCCGCCCCGGGCCGCTACGAGCTCGTCTGCCTGCCGCTGCGCCTCGAGGGCGGCGACGGGGCGCCTGCCCGGGCCCTGGTCCGCCCCCTGGGCTGAGCCTCCGGCCGCCGCGTGCCACTTGGCCCGACCGGCCCTGGCCAATTGGCACGTGGCCACTTGGCCGCGGTGCGGGTGGCCAAGTGGCACACCGCCACGGTGCCAAGTGGCACACCGCGACGGTGCCAAGTGGCACCGGGCGGTGCGGTCAAGTGGCGCGCAGCCCGCGCCCCGGCTCAGCCCGCCCGCAACTCCGACGGGGGGAGGTCGTCGGGGAGGGGGACCTCCTGGGGCGGCCGGGGATCGTCGTCGTCCCAGTCGGTGTAGGCGAGCCCGTCCCGCCCGGCGTGCTCGCCGGCGGCGCCGACCGCGAGGACGACGCAGGTCCCGGGGCCCCGGTTGAGCAGTCGCCGCCGCAGCTCCGGCGCCACGCGGGCGAGCTCGCCGTCGGCGAGGTCGCGGGGCTCGCCCTCGACCTCGAGGGTGAGGGTCCCCCTCAGCACGAGGTAGACCTCCTCCTGGCGCTCGTGGCGGTGGATGCGGCCGCGCTCGCCGGGGCGGAGGACCATCTGGTTGAGGCCGAATGCCGTGACCCCGAGCTGACGACGCAGCGGGACGAAGCGGTCGGGGGACTCCGGCTCCAGGCGCGTCACGCTGACACCGGTCTCCACGGCGCAGACCATAGAGTACGAGCGTGCCGGTGGAGCTCGTCGAGACGCTGTCCGCGGTCCTCTACGACCGGGACCGCCCGCTGGAGCTCGACTCGGGAGCCACGCTGGCGCCGGTCGAGGTCGCCTATGAGACCTACGGGGAGCTCGACGCCGCCCGCGCCAACGCGGTGGTGGTCTGCCACGCGCTGACCGGCGACGCCCACGCCGCCGGGCACCACGGGAACCCGGCGCGGCGGGGCTGGTGGGACAACATCATCGGGCCGGGCCGGCCGCTCGACACCGACCGCTTCTTCGTCGTCTGCGCCAACCTGCTCGGCGGCTGCCAGGGGACCACCGGGCCGTCGTGGACCGACCCCGCGACGGGGCGGCCCTACGGCCTGCGCTTCCCGCTCTTCACGGTCCGCGACCTGGTGCGCGTGCAGCGGGCGCTCGTTCGCCACCTGGGCATCGAGCGGCCGCTCGCGGCCATCGGCGGGTCGCTCGGCGCCATGCAGGCCCTCCAGTGGGCGCTGGACGCCCCCGACGAGCTCGGGGCGGCGGTCGTGATCTGCGGCAGCAGCCGCCTGAGCGCCCAGAACATCGCCTTCTCGGCCGTCGCCCGCACCGCGATCATGAGCGACCCGGACTTCCGCGGCGGCGACTACTACGAGGCGGGCGTGCGCCCCGACCGGGGGCTGGCGGTCGCCCGCCAGATGGCCCACATCACCTACCTCTCGGCGGAGTCGATGCGCCGCAAGTTCGGCCGCAACCTGCAGAACGGCGACGTCCCGCGGATCGGCTTCGACATCGACTTCCAGGTGGAGAGCTACCTGCAGCACCAGGGCGAGTCGTTCCTGCGCCGCTTCGACGCCAACAGCTACCTGTACCTGAGCCGGGTCATGGACTACTTCGAGCCCTTCGCCGACCCGGTCCAGACGGCCGAGATGGTCGGGACGATGACCAGCGACGTCCTCGTCGTCGCCTTCGACAGCGACTGGCGCTTCGACACCTCCCACTCGCGCGAGATCGTGCGCGTGCTGAGCGCGCACGGCGCGCCGGTGACCTTCCGCGAGGTCGCCTCCCCGCACGGGCACGACTCGTTCCTCCTCGAGGTGCCCGAGTACCACCGGACGGTCGCCGCCTTCCTCGACCGAGTGGCGCGCGAGTGGGTGCCGGCGCCCGCCGCGGCGTGAGGGCCGACCTCGACCTCGTCGCACAGATGGTCGCGCCCGGCTCCCGCGTCCTCGACCTCGGGTGCGGCGACGGGAGCCTCCTCGCCGAGCTGATCTCCTCGCGGCGCTGCCGCGGGCAGGGGGTGGAGGTCTCGCGCGAGGCGCTGCACGCCTGCGTGGAGCGCGGCGTCCCAGTGGTGGAGGCGGACATCGACCGCGGCCTGCCCGAGTTCGAGGACGGCTCCTTCGACGTCGTGGTGCTCTCCCAGACCCTCCAGGCCGTGCACCGGCCCGCCCTGGTGCTGCGGGAGGTGACTCGCGTCGGGCATCTGGGAATCGTCTCCTTCCCGAACTTCGGCCACTGGAGGCCGCGGGCGCAGCTCATGCTGCGCGGGAGGATGCCCGTGACCCGCACGCTGCCCTACCGCTGGCACGAGACCCCCAACATCCACCTCTGCACGATCCGCGACTTCGAGGCGCTGGCGCGGGCGGAGGGCCTGACGCTGCTCGATCGGCGGCTCCTCGACGCGGCCGGCGGCCCGGCGCCGCCGCGGGCGGCGCGGCGGCCCAACCTGCTCGCGGCGGGCGCCGCCTACCTGCTGCGACGATAGGCGTCCCCGATGGACTCCATCCGCAGCTTCTTCGACGCCGTCCAAGCCTTCGGCGAGCGTCTCGCGGCGGTGCACTGGGGGTTCCTGGCCGCGGCGATCGCGCTCAGCGTCGCGAACCTGGCCCTGCGCTCGCGCGCGTGGCAGCAGATCCTGCGCGCGGCGCTGCCGGCCGAGCGCATCCGCTACCGCACCGCGTTCGGCGCCTACTGCTCCGGGGTGGGGGTGAACGCGGTCATCCCGGCGCGGGCCGGGGACGTGGTGAAGCTCTTCCTGGTCAAGCGCTCCACCCGGGACGCCCACTACCCGACGCTCATCGGGACGCTGGTCACCGAGACGCTCTTCGACTTCGTGGTGGCGACCGCCCTGCTGCTCTGGGCCCTCGCGGCCGGGGTGCTGCCGGGGGTGCGGCTGCCGGACATCCCCGCGTTCGACCTGTCCTGGGCGTTCCGGCACTGGTGGATCGTGCTCGCCGTCCTCGGGGCCCTCGCCGTCCTGGGATTGCTCGCGGCGCGTCGGGTGCGGGCCTTCTGGCGCCAGTTCGGCCAGGGGCTGGCGATCGTGCGCCATCCGGGCCGCTACCTGCGGTCGGTCGCCTCCTGGCAGGCCGTCGGGTGGGTCTGCAGGGTCGGCGGCGCGTGGTGCTTCCTGGAGGCCTTCCACGTGCCGGGGAGCCTGGAGAACGCCCTCATCGTGCAGGTGGCGGGGAGCCTTGGGAGCCTCTTCCCGGCGACGCCGGGAGGCCTGGGCCCGACCCAGGCCCTCCTGGTGGTCATGCTCGCGGGCGAGGCCAGCCGCACCGGGATCCTGGCCTTCAGCGCCGGCATGGAGCTCACCCTCGTGATCCTCAACGTGACCCTCGGCGCGGTCTGCATGGCGCTCATGCTCCGCAACCTGCGCTTCCGGAGGGCGATCGCCGAGGCGCGCGAAGACCAGGCCCGCGAGACGGCGCCCCCGGCCGACCGCGTGGGGTCCTGATCCGGCCCTGCCCCTAGGCGACGGCCCGGGCCACGTCCGAGATCGAGAGCAGGCCCGCGAGCCGGTCGCCGTCGAGCACGAGCGTCCGCCCCAGCCCCGACCGGCGCAGCGCCGCCACCGCAACGCCGAGGTCGTCGTCGGGCCTCAGCGTCGGAAGGGCGTCGCGGGCGACCATGCAGTCGGCCACCCGGCGGGTGCGCCACTCGGCCCGCGGCACATCGGAGAAGCAGCGGAAGGGGATCATCCCGAGCGCCCGGCCGCCGTCGACGACGGGGTAGGCGGTGTGGCGGCTCGACCAGGCGACGCGGTCGAGGAAGTCGTCGAGCGTCTGGTCGGGGCTGGCCGTCACCGGGTCGCGCACCATCAGGTCGCCCACCCGCAGGCCCGCGGGCGGGCCCCGGCGCATGATCGCCCGCGCCTCGGCGGCGGAGGCCTGCAGCAGGAACCAGCCGATGAACGCCAGCCAGAGGCCGCTGAAGGTGCCCAGGAAGATCAGCATCGCGATGCCGAGGCCGATGAGCGCGAGGGAGATGACCCGGCCCCCCGCCGCCGCGAGCCGCGTCGCGCTCTGGAGGTCGCCCCTCCAGCGCCAGAGCCCGGCGCGCAGCATGCGGCCGCCGTCGAGCGGGAGGGCCGGCAGCAGGTTGAAGGCCAGCAGTAGCAGGTTGATGAAGCCCAGCCAGGCGCAGACGGCGTTGACCGGCTCGGGCAGGCCCGGGAGCAGGCTCAGGCCGACGAAGCCGCCCCCGAGGGCGAGCGAGACCAGCGGGCCGGCGACGGCGATGCGGAACTCCGCCCCGGGCGACGTGAACATCCCCGCGAACCGCGCCACGCCGCCGAACAGCCACAGGGTGATGCCGTCGATCGTCATCCCCTCGCGCTGCGCCTGGACGGCGTGGCCCAGCTCGTGCAGCAGGATCGAGGCGAAGAACGACAGGGCCGCCACGACGGCCATGGCGAAGTAGGTCTGGTCGCCGAGCCCCGGGTTGGTGTCGGGGAAGACCCCAGTGGCCAGGGTCCACATCAGCAGGGCCAGGAGGACGAGGACGCTCCAGTGCAGGCCGATCCGGATGCCGGCCACGCGCCCCAGCGAGTAGGTGTCCCTCACAGGCTGAGTGTAGGACCGCGCGGGCCGGCGCGGCCCCGACCGGGGCGGTCAGTCGCCCGGGTCGAGCAGGCGCAGGAGGGCGTCGCAGGCGCGGCTGGCCGGGACCGGGACGCCGAGGCGGTCGCCGTGGCGCACGACCGCCCCGACGAGCGCCTCCCGCTCCAGGCGCCGCCCGCCGGTGAGGTCGAAGAGCGTCGAGGAGCCCCCGTCGCGCGGCAGGCGGTGGCGGGCGTCGGCCACGTACGCCTCGGCGGCGTCGGGCGCGACCTGCACCCCGCAGGCCCGCGCGACCGCGACCACCTCGCGCCCGAGGGTCAGCATCAGGTCCACCGCGCGCGGGTCGGCGAAGACCTCCCCCACGCGGGCCCGGCCGAGGGTCGTGACGGTGTTGAGGGCGGCGTTGGCGACGAGCTTGGTCCAGAGGGCGGCGTCGTAGGACTGGTCGATCCTGGAGGGCACCCCGACGGCGGCCGCGACGGCGGCCAGGGCCCGGCCCGGCGCCCCGACGCCGCCGCCGGCCAGCAGGTCGCGCAGGCGCCCGCTCACCGGGTCGCGGCTCGGCCGGCGGACGACCCGGTCGGGCGCCACCCGCTGGCAACCGAGGTAGACGGCGACGCCGCCCACGGACGCCCCCGGGCAGGCGCGCGCGAGGATGCCCGGGTTCTCGATCCCGTTCTGGAGGGAGAGCACCACGGCGCCGGGCGCGAGGGCCGGCGCCAGCGCCTCCGCGGCCGCCTCTGTGTCGAAGCTCTTGGTGCAGACGAGGGCCAGGTCGATGGGGGCCCACTCGGCCGGGTCGGACACGACGAGGAGGCGTACCTCGCGCTCGACGGCGTTGTCGACGAGCCGCAGGGGGCCCGCCCTGAGCGAGCCGAGCGACGCGCCGCGCGCCGCCACGGCGACGGGCCACCCCGCCTCCGTGAGGCGGGCGGTCACGAACGACCCGATCGCGCCGGCGCCGACGACCACCGTCCGCCCTGTCCCGGCGGGCGGCGCCGGGCTCGCCGTCGCGCCCTCGGTCAGACGTCCAGCCCCAGCTGGCCGTCGACGCGCGGCGGCGGCGCGTCGGGGGGCGGGGGGGCGGGCGGCGGCGCGGGCTCGGCGTCCCTGATGGCCTCCTGGGCGAGCCGGTCGGCGCGCTCGTTGGCGTCGTGCCCGGCGTGGCCGCGCACCAGCGTCGGCCGCACCCGCAGCCTCGCGAGCTCCCCGATCAGCCGCTCCCAGAGGTCGCGGTTGGCGACCGGCTGCTTGCCCGCGGTGCGCCAGCCTTTCCTGCTCCAGCCGTCGAGCCAGCCCTTGGAGATGGCGTTGGCGACGTAGCTCGAATCGGTCACGAGCTCCACCTCGGCGCCGTCCGGGAGCGGCCGGAGGCCCTCGAGCACGGCGGTCAGCTCCATGCGGTTGTTCGTGCACGGGAACTCGCCGCCGGTGAGGACTTCCTCCGAGCCGTCCGGCGCCGTGATGATGGCGGCCCACCCGCCGCGGGCGGCGTCGGTGCCGTTCCCGGAGCAGGCGCCGTCGGTGACGAGGGTGAAGGTCTCGGCCATGGGCGCCCTTGGTAGCTTAGCCGCCCCCCGGCCGCGGTGGCCGGGCCGTCCCCCGGGAGCTGACGTGACCGACGGCCGGCAGGTGGGGCGCAGCTTCGACCGCAGCGCGCCTGACTACGACGAAATCCTCGCCCGCAACCGCATGGGCGCGGAGCGCCTCGTCGCCGCCATGCCGCCCGGGGAGTACCCGCGGGTCCTCGACGTCGGCTGCGGGACCGGCTTCGCCACCGAGGCGATGGTCGCGCGCTTCGGCTCGCGGCGCGTCACCGGCGTCGACCCCTCCGAGGGGATGCTGGCCGTCTTCCGGGACAAGGTCCGGGGCCTCGGCGCCGAGGTGGAGCTGATCCAGGCGGGGGTCCACGAGATGGCGGTCCCGGACGGCGCCTACGACGCGGTGGTGAGCGGGATGGCGTTCCACTGGTTCCCGGACAAGCCGGCCGCGGTCGCGGCGATGGCGCGCCGCCTGCGCCCGGGCGGGGTCCTGGCCGTCCTCGCTTCCGGCCGCGGCACGGACGAGGAGTTCCGCCGCGTCCTCGAGGCGGTCGAGCCGCCCGTGCCGGAGGCGTGGGTCGAGGTCTTCGACCGCATCCATCGGGGCGGCGCGGAGCTCGAGGGCTACCTGGAGGAGGCCGGGCTCGAGCCGCTGGACGTCTGGGAGGAGCACCGCGTCCGCCACGCGACCCCGGAGGCATTCCTCGCGCGCATCTCGGCGGTCGCCTCGCACCTGTCGGAGGGGCTCGACCCGGCCGAGGCGGAGGCCCACGGCGCCAGGGTGGCCGCGGGGGTCGCCGCGGCGGCCGGACCGCGCGGGTTCCGGTACAGCTTCGTGAAGCTCTACGGGATCGCGCGCCGGCCGCACTGACGCCCTCCGGCCGCGTCGCGGTCGACCGCCGGCACGCCTCCGGCACGTCCTCGGCACGGTCTGCGCGCCCTCGGCGCGGCGCGGCGCGCGAGGCTCGGGACGTGCCGATCGACCCCCAGCTCGCCCTCTGGCTCGCTGCCGCGGCGGCCGTCGGCCTGGCGGCCGCCCCGGCCGCCGCGGCGGCCGTCGAGCGGTGGCCGCGCGGCGAGGCGGTGCTCCGGCCCCTTCCGGGGCTCTCGCGCTCGGCGCTCGCCCTGGCGCCGGCGTGCGCGGCGGCCGCGGCCGGCGGGGTGCTCGCGCGGGGGCCGGGCCTTGGGGGCGTCGGGGCCGCGGCCCTTCTGCTGGCGCTCGTGCCGGTCGTGCTCATCGACATCCGCCATCGCCTGATCCCGGACGTCCTGGTGCTCCCCGCTGCGGCGGTCGCGCTGGCCGCGGCGGTCGCCGCCGAGCCGGCCCGCTGGTGGGTGCCGGCGGCCTGCGGGCTGGGCGCGGCGGCGTTCCTGCTGGTGCCGTGGCTCGTCCGGCCCGGCGCGATGGGCCTCGGCGACGTGAAGCTGGCCCTGGCGATGGGCGCCGCCCTCGGGGCGTCGGTCGTGCCGGCGCTGCTGGCGGCCTTCGCGGCGGCCGCGGCGGCGTGCGGCGCCCTCGTGGTCCGGCACGGTGCCCGGGCCCGGGGCACGGCGATCCCGTTCGGGCCCTTCCTCGCGGCGGGCGCGGTCGTGGGGCTCCTGTGGGGCCCCGCCCTGCTGGGCTGGCTCGCGGGCGGAGCCCCGTGAGCCTCAGCGCGCTCCCTCGGAGATCGCCAGCGGCGGCCCGACGAGCAGGTCGCCGGCTCGGGCCGCGAGCGCGTCGACGAGCCAGGCGTCGGCGGCGCCCTCGCGGGCCGGCTCGACCTCCAGCGCCACGATGACGCGGGCCAGGTCGCCCTCGACCGGGCGGACGACGACGCGCGGCGGGCCGTCCCAGGGGCCGCCGGCCCCGGCGACCGAGCCGGCCACCTCGTGGACCACGGCCTGCACCGCCTCGGGGTCGCGGGTGAGCAGCTCGAGACGCACCTGGCGGCGCCCGTTGGGGATGATGCGGATGCCGGTGATCTGCCCGTTGGGCACGATCATCCGCTCGCTGCCGGGGCTGCGCAGAACCGTGGCCCGGAGGCCGATCGACTCGACCCGGCCGGTGTACCCGCTGGGCTCGAGGCGCACGACGTCGCCGACGACGTAGTCGCCCTCGAAGAGGATGAAGAAGCCGGCGATCGCGTCGACCAGCAGCCGCTGGAAGGCGAAGCCGATGATGACGATGAGGAGGGCGCCGCCGCTGAGGGCCGCGAGGCTGCCGCCCCCGGCGAAGGCGAAGATTAGCGCCACGAGGGCCGCGATCAGGATCGCGTAGCGGAGCGAGCTCGCGAGGGCCTTGACGGCCGTCTCGCGCTGGCGGGCGCGGGGCCCCTCGCCGCGCGCGCGCCGGATCAGCCGGTTCATGATCCACGCCACGATCCACAGGAGGATCAGGGCGCCGATGACGATCCCGCCGGCGATCGTCAGCCGCTCGGCCCAGCTCGGCAGGCCGAAGAGGGCGGCAGGCGCGACTGGCACGGCGCGATGATAGTGCCGGGCCCCGGACGGGCGAGCGGCTACGCTCGCCCCGTGTCGACCCCCGAGGCCGTCGCCGGCGCCGGACGCTCGGTCCCCCGCGGGCGGTTGCTCGTCCAGCAGGTGGCCGCCCCGGTGCGGTCCTTCATCGCGACCGAGTCGGGCTCGGCGGGGCTGCTGCTGGCCGCGACGCTCGCCGCCCTGATCTGGGTCAACGCGCCCTTCGGCGACACCTACGAGGAGTTCTGGACCACCGACCTGTCGATCCGCTTCGGCGACCACGCCCTGACCGAGGACCTGCGCGGCTGGGTCAACGACGGCCTCATGGTCTTCTTCTTCCTGGTGGTCGGCCTCGAGTTGCGGCGCGAGATCGCCATGGGGGAGCTGACCGACCGGCGCCGCCTGACCCTTCCCGCGATCGCGGCGACGGCGGGGATCGTCGTGCCGGCGCTGATCTACGTCGCGCTCAACCCCTCCGGAGACGCCGTCCACGGCTGGGGCGTGGCCATCTCGACCGACACGGCCTTCGTGCTCGGCGCGCTGGCGCTGGTGGGGCCGGCCTGCCCCATGAACCTGCGGGTGTTCCTGCTCACGCTCTCGATCGTGGACGACGTCGGCGCCCTGGTGATCATCGCGGTCTTCTACTCCGACGACGTCTCGCCGCTGCCGCTGCTGATCGCGCTGGCCTGCGTGCTCGTCATCCTGTTGCTGGGGCGCCTGCAGGTGTGGCGCGGGCCCGCCTACTTCGCGGTGGGCGCGGTCCTCTGGGTGGCGATGCTGGAGTCGGGCGTGCACCCGGCGATCGCGGGGGTGCTGATCGCCGCCTGCATCGGCGTCTACCCGCCGCGGCGGGAGGAGGTGGAGCAGGCGGCCACGCTCGCCAGGGCCTTCCGCCAGTCGCCCGTGCCCGAGCTCGCCCGCTCGACGAAGCTCAGCGTGGAGCGGGCGATCTCGCCCAACGAGCGCCTCCAGACGCTCCTCC
>DATAGF010000260.1:0-2707 GCA_036257075.1 Miltoncostaeaceae bacterium | reverse complement strand
GGCGGCGGGGCCTCGACGGCGCGGTCGATCGCCCGCTCCAGAGCGAGGCTGCCGCCGAGGGTGACCTCGGCCGAGGATCCCGCGAGGCCGTGCCCGCGGCCGTAGACCTCGGCGCGCTCCAGCGCGTCGGCCAGGCTGCCGGCCTCGAAGGCGTCCGCGAGCGCCTCCACCCAGGCCCGCACCACGCCGTGGCGCTCGGCGGCGGGCAGGCGCCGGTAGGCCGTCTCGGCGGGTCCCTCGACGAGGTTCTCGACCGCGTCTGAGACCACGTCGGCCCGCGCCCGCAGCGCCTGGGCGAGCTCGGGCGAGGCGGTGATCTCGACCGAGCCCGGCCGCGCGGGGCGGACCGCGCGGGCCGGCCGGCGCGCGAGCCACTGCCGCAGCACCTCGGGGTCGAAGCGGCGGTGACCGCCGGCGGTGCGCACGTGCGGCACCCGGCCCTCGCTGGCCCAGAGCCGGAGCGTGCTCGGGCTGACGCCCAGCGCCTTGGCCGCGGCGGACACCGACAGCCAGGGCCCCTCGGAGCGCCGCGAGCGGGCGGTCGCGGCCGGGCTCACCCGGTCGCCATCCGCAGCCGGCAGCGGACCCCCTCGGCGTAGCCGGAGGCCACACGCACGGCCATGCGGTCGAGGGAGCGCTCGAGCGCCCGCTGGTCGAGTGGCCGGCCGGCGCAGAGCGGGTGGAGCTCCCGGTCCACCGCGCGGCGCACCGCCAGGGCCTCGGTCACCACGGCGTCGCCGGGCTGCCCCGACGCGCCGTGGCGGAAGCCCTCCCACTCGGCCTCGTCGTAGCAGTCCCCGAGGTCGCCTCGCTCCAGGGCGTCCGCCAGCGACTCGACCGCGGCGAGCACGCGGGAGCGGCGGCCCGCCGCGCGCGCGGACGCCGGCCCGCGCCCCTGGGCCAGCTCCTGCTCGAACGCCGACACCACGGCGTCGGCGCGCTCGCGGAGGGCGCTCGCCAGGACAGGCATCGGCTCCACCCTGGTGGGCACCAGCTCACCCGAACGGGGGACCGGCGCCGGCGGCGCCCCGCCGCGCTCGGCCAGCCAGCGCACGAGTTCGTCCTGCTCGAAGCGGCGGTGGCCGCCGGGTGTGCGCACGTGGGGCACCAGCCCAGCCGCGGCCCAGGCGCGGAGCGAGGACGAGCTCACGCCGAGCAGCCGGGCGGCGGCCGAGACGGACAGGAGCTGCGGGGCCTTCGCGCTCCCCTCGCCCGTCGTGGCCGCGGGGCGAAGGGCCGCGTCTGCCCAGCCGGAGCGCGCCATCTCAGGCGCTTTCGAGCGTGTCGGGCGCGGTGGGGATGGCCCGATTCTGTGCAGGTGTTTCACACAATGCAACCAAATGGGCCGTTCGCAACCGGAGTGAAGCTCGCAAAAATTGCCAGCCGCCGCGGGCGCTCAATGAAAACTCACACGATCCTGCGCTGCGCATCACCCGCCCGGGGTGCTGGTGGGTTCGGCGTTTCGGCGCTCGGTGCGCTCGGCCTCCGCCTCGGCCCGTTCGCGCCGGATCCGCTGGCGCTCCTTGATGGCCACGAAGCCGCCGACCAGGAGGGTGACGCCGAAGGCCACCAGGAACGCCACCCAGAGCTGGTCGGCGAAGGCCTTGCCGGCGAAGTAGCCGAGCAGTGCCGCCTGGGCGGCCCAGACCGCGCCGCCGAGCGCGTCGAAGAGCAGGAACCGCGGATACGCCATCTGTCCGGCGCCGCAGGAGAGGTTGATCGCGATGCGGATGCCTGGGAGGAAGCGGCCGACGAAGACCAGCGCGGGGCCCTGCCGGCGCACCATCCGCTCGGCCGCCTCCAGCCGCTCCTCCCCGGCGAACCGGGTGACGAAGCGCTTGATCGGGCCGCCGCCCCCGCGCCCGATCCAGTACGCGGCGGAGTCGCCGATCATGGCGCCGACGGCGCCGGCCAAGATCACCAGCGGGAGGCTGAGCGAGCCGTCGGCCGCGAGCACCGAGGCCGCGACGATCGCGGTCTCCCCCGGGAGCACCGGGAACACGCCGTCGCCCGCCACCACCAGCAGCACGGCCCAGTACCCGTAGGCGGCGGCGTCCTCGGCGAACTGCGAGAACGACTCGAAGATCGCGGCGCTCTGGGCCCACAGGGTCATCGAGGCCACGAGCCGATGATGCCAGCGGTGCCGCCCAGCCGCGACCGGACCCCCCGCGAAGGTCCGCCGGGCATGGCGCCATCGCCGACGCCGTCCTCTCCCTTCTCGCCGACGGGCCCGCCGCCGCCGACGACCTGGGCGCCGCGCTCTCGCGGGGCGGCGTCACCAGGGCCCGCGACCCCGCGGCGGCCGTGCGGCGGGCGACCCGCGACGACCCGCGCATCATCCAGATCGCCGACGGCCGCCTGGCCAGCGTCGCCGGCGCTCTGGGCGGCATCGACCTCGCCACGGTGGTGACCGTCGAGGCGGCGGCGGCCGGCGCGGTCGAGGTCGAGCCGGACCTCGCGCCGCTGGCGATGGCCGGGCTCGGGCCGGCGATCGAGCTCCCGGCCGGCATCGCGGCCGGCGAGGCGGTCGCGGTCCGCCTCGAGGATCCGGGTCGGCGGCGCGTCACGGTGCGCCGCCTGGGCGGGCTGTCGCCGCGGGCCGCCGACGAGGCGGCGCTCCTGGCGGCGGTGGCCGAGCGGCTGTCGCGCTGGACGCCCGAGCGGCCCTGGGCCGCCCCGCCCGTGACCCACCTCGCGACCGTGGCCG
>DATAGF010000254.1:0-16579 GCA_036257075.1 Miltoncostaeaceae bacterium | reverse complement strand
GCCGGGTCGTCGGCGAAGGGCCAGTGGCCGCTCCCGTCGAGCACCCGCACCTCGGCGCTCGGGAAGGCGTCGCGCTGGCGCTCGGCGTGGGCGACCGGCAGGTAGGGGTCGCGGCGGCCCCAGAGGACCAGCGCCGGGCGGTCCAGGGGCCGCAGCGCGGCGGCCAGGCGCTCGCCGGCCTCGCCCACGTCGTCCACGGAGCGGTAGAGGTCGAGCACCGCCCGCCGCGTCCCGCGGTCGAAGTCGTCGTACATGCGGTCGACGAAGGCCCGCGGCAGCCCGCGCGGGTTGCCGCGCCGCAGCAGCGCTCGGAAGCCCGCCCGGGTGGTGGTGGCCATGAACAGCTCGCCGGCGCCGCGGGTGCGCCAGAGGCGCGCGAGGGCGTGCCAGCGGTACCCGGGCAGCGCGCCCGTGCCGATGAGCACGGCGCTCGCGAAGCGGTCGGGGTCGCCCGCCGCCCAGGCGAGGCCCCACGGCCCGCCGAAGTCGTGGGCCACCAGGTGTGCCCGCTCGATGCCGAGCGCCTCCAGCGCCCGGCCGACGAAGGCCGCGTGGTCTGGGACGGACTGCCTGAAGCCCTCGGCGTCCGAGCGGCCGAAGCCGGGGGCGTCCCAGGCCACCGCCCGCAGACGCCGGCCGGCGACGGCGAGCAGCGGCTCCCAGTCGGCGCCGGAGCCGGGGTTGCCGTGCAGGAACACGACGGCCTCTGACGCGTCCGGCGTGCCGGCCTCCAGCAGCGGGGTGTGCACGCCGTCGACGCGCAGCTCGGCCCGTCGCACGCCGTGGGTCCCCTCGCGCCACGCGGGCGCGCGCGGGCCGCGCAGCACCCGACGGGCGACCGCGGGCCGCATGAGCGCCGGCGGGGGCTCCCGCATGCCGACCACGGCGATGAAGGCGCCCGCCACGAGCGGGTCGCCCTCGGCGGTCGCGTGCAGCCGCCGCATGTAGGCGTTGAGCGCCCGCATCCTTCGCGTGCGGTGCCCGGCCACGGCCGGCAGCGCCAGGTCCGCGCTGGTCGACAGCGTCCAGGCGTGGTCCACCGGCTCCGCGGCGGCGGCGAAGAAGCGCCGCGCCAGGTCGCGCGGGCCCTCCTCCAGGCAGCGGTGGAGCGCCACCGCCTGGGCGGCCGCCACCGTCATCCCCTGCCCGTAGGTGGGGTTGAACGAGCAGATCGCGTCGCCGACCACCAGCAGCCCCTCCGGGAAGCTGCGCAGCCGCTCGTAGCGGCGGCGGAGGCTCGCGGGGAAGGCGTGGATCACGGGCTCGTCCAGCGGCTCGGCCGCCGCGATCGCCTCCGCAACGTCCGTCGGGGCGACCGTCGCCGCGAAGGCGGTGTGGGCGTCGAGTTCCGCCGGCGGGCGGTGCTCGGGGCCGTAGCCGCCGACCGACAGGATCCAGCTGCCGTGCTCCTGTGAGAACAGGAAGAGGCAGCGGGGGCGGTCCGGCACCGAGCCGATGAGGACCATGCCGTCGCCGCCCAGCGCCCCCTCGGGCAGGCGCAGGCGGCGGCTCGCGTAGGTCACCCCGACGGCAAGCCGCTCCTCGGCGGGCCGGGGGTGGCCGAGGCCCTCGAGCCAGGCAGGCACGCGCGCGTCGCGGCCGGTGGCGGCGACCACCAGGTCCGCCGCGAGCGTCTCCTCGGCGCTGCCGTCGGCCCGCCGCAGGATCCGCACGCCGGCGACCCGGCCGGCCTCGGTCGTCAGGCCGAGGACGTCGCAGCGGTCGATCGCCTCGACCGCCGGCAGGGCCCGCACGCGTCGCCGCACGTGGCCCTCGATGAACGGCCGGCTGGCGAAGATCGAGCTGGCGCCGGTCTCGGCGCGGGCGAGCTCGTGGCCTCCGATGATGAACCGCATCTGCCGCAGGACGGCGCACTCCGCCGCCCCCGCCGCGACCAGCTCGCCGCTGGACCCAGGCAGCAGCCGCTCGAGGCACGCCTGCCCGTGCGGCAGCAGGGCGTGGGCGTGCCGCCCCTGCGGCACCGACCGGCGGGGACCCATCCCCTCCGCAAGCTCGTCGCGCTCCACGACCGTCACGCGTTCGTACGCGTCGGTCAGCGCCCGGGCCGCCAGCAGCCCGGCGACGCTGCCGCCGATCACCACCGCGCGCTCCCCGATCCTCCGCATCGCCCACCTCCAGACTCGCGCTCGACGCCGCGAGACTCGGTCGGCGAGGTGACGGATCGCCAGACGAGTTCCTGCCGAGTTCCTGCCGAGCTAGGGGCGCTCGGGCCCGTAGAGCTCCCGCTGCCAGAGCCAGTCGACGACCCGCTCGGTCCCGCGCGTCAGGTGGCCGCGGTACGTGCTGAACGGCAGGCCCAGCAGCTCGGCGGCCGCCTCCTGGGTCGGCGCGGGCCGCAGGTAGGTGCGGTCGAGGGCCCGCAGCAGCTTCGCGTCGCGGGGGTCGGCGCGGAGAGCGTCGACCGCCCGCTCGAGCAACTCGGCCAGCGCCTCCGGCGGTGGGCGGTCCCCGCAGACGTCGCGGACCACCCGCGCCCGCAGGAGCGGGTTCGACGCGAGCGCCTGGGGGCGATGCAGGTCCCGCAGGCCCCGGCGGACCGCCTCGGCGAACTCGACCCGTGAGAGGGCGAGCTCGGGCGCCGCGTCCGGCTCCGGGGCAGGGGCGTCCGGCCCGCCGCCCAGCTCGCGATCGCCCATCCGCTCGAGCCAGGTCAACGGGTCCTCGCGACGCCAGTCGCGCGCGTAGGCGCCGTAGGTCCGCCCGCCGACCTCGAAGTCGGCCGTCGGCGCGCGTCCGAAGTGGATGTAGGCCATCAGCGGCGCTACCGCCTCGGCGTCGCCGAAGGCGAGGTGGTACCAGCTCAGGCGGGGGCGGGTCAGCCACTCCTGGGTGCTGCGCATCGTGACCACGTTGAACGAGGGCGACGGGGCCTGGTACGCGTCCCGGTCCATGAAGAAGCGGCCCATCAGCACCGCCTCACCGGGCCGTGGCGGGGCGTTCCGCATCGCGTGCTCCCACGCCGCCCGCGCGCCGGGGTCGCGGGCGAGGTCGTCCTCGTCCGCTTCGTGGAGGGCGAGCTGGGCGAGGAAGCCGAGCGGCTCGGGGCCGCGTCCCCGGAAGACCGCGAAGGCGCTGGGCTGGCGGCCCAGCCAGTGCTCGGCGATGGCCACCGACTCGGCGCCCTCGTGGCGGGCCACCATCTCGATGATCGCCTCGCCGTCCCCGGGCCGGAGGGCGTCGGCGTAGACCTGCCCCAGGCTCTCCCAGTCCCAGATGGCGAGTGCGGCCGGGTTCCCGCGGTGCATGAACATGAGGTCGGCCAGCGCCTGCTGCTGCTCGAGCCCCTCGCAGGTCGTGAGCCGCTCGACCACGTTGCAGCGCACCAGCTTGTGAACCCGCGCGTACGCGTCCCGGTCGCGCCAGCGCAGGTCCGCGCCGATCACGTCCCGCGCGAGGTCGTGCAGCACCAGGCCCTGAGGCGCGGGCTCGACGAACGAGAGACCGCGGAGCCAGGCGAACATCTCCTCGCCCTCCGCGTCGCCCAGCACGTCCCGCAACAGGCCCTCGGTCGCGAAGCGCGCCTGCGCCGCCGCGTCGAGTGCCAGCCGGTGGCGAGCCGACGGCGCCTCCGCGACGAAGCTCGCCGCCAGGCGATCGACGAGGTCTGGGACCGCCTCGAGCTCCAGCGTGGCGCCGTCGCCCGCCTCCTCGCGCTGGGAGAGGACGTCGAGCAGGAGCCAGAGGGCGAGCGGGTGGCCGTGGGTGAGCTCGACGGCCCGCTCTTGGAGGTCGCCGGCCACGCCTGCGCGCCCCAGGATCGTCCGCGCGTCGTCCGGCGCCAGGTTGCGCAGCGAGACGACGCGCAGCAGGTCGCGCCAGCCCGGGTCCCGCCGCCAGGCCTCGCCGGGCCGCGCCCGGCCCGCGACCACGGTGACGGCGCCCGCCGGCAGGGGCGGGATGAACTCCTCGCGCAGCCAGTCCTCGAGGCCGAGCGCCAGCTCGAACGTGTCGAGCAGGATGACCGGGCGCTCGAGGCCGGCGAGCGCGTTGGGCACCGCGGCGCCGTCAGGCAGCCCCATCGCCCGGCTCAGCTCGGCCGCGAAGGCGGGCGGGGCGGGGTCGATCGAGCGCATGTCGAGGCGCACCGCATCCAGGCCGGCATCGCCGGCCGCGTCAGCCATGGCCGCCAGCAGCGCCGTCTTGCCCACCCCGCCCGGGCCGTGCACCCAGAGCACGCTGAAGGCCTCCGGATCCTCGAGCGCGCCGCGGAAGAGCTCCAGCTCCGCCGTCCGTCCGACGAAGGCGCGCCTGCGGGCACCCCTGAGACGGTCGCCGACAGTCGGCGCCGTCAGCGGCCGGGACCCGTCCCGCGCGGTGATCTCGCCCACGACCACCTCCCTCTCCCGGCCAGCGTAGCCATCGGCCCCGGGGCGCGCCAGGCGCCCCGGGGCGACGTGGACCGCGCTAGATCGAGGCGCGGGCCCGGCAGACCTCGCCGGTCGCCGCGCGCCGCGCGACGGCGGTGACGTTGGTGCGCGCGGTGCCCCGGCTGACCACGGTGCGCACCTCGAACGAGCCGCTGCGGGCGTTCGTCGTCGCCTTGCGGGTGCCGTTGCGGTCTTGCCGACGCGGTTCTCGTCCACCTCGAACTCGACCTCGACGCCGCCGTCCCCGGGGCTCAGCTTGATCTTCGCGGTGCTGCGCTCGGTGCAGGTCCCCGCGACCCGCACGTCGCGGTCGTCGCCGCCACCGCCACCGCCACCGCCACCGCCACTGCCACCGCCGCTCCCGCCGTTGCCGGCGAGCGCGACCGGCACGGCCATCAGGCCCGCCGCGAGCGCCGCATCGGGTGGATCGCCTACGCGGCGCCGGCGAGCGCGTGCCGGCCGAAGCCGAGCCGCACCTCGGTGCCGGGCCCGCGGCGGCCGATCCGCACCTCGTCGGCCAGCGCCCGCATCAGCAGGCGCCCGCGGCCGTGCGTGCTGGCCTCGGGGGGCGCCTCGGGCTCGTCGTCCAGGTCGGCGGGCAGCCCGGGTCGGCCGGCGTCGGTCACCCGCACCGACGCGGCGCGGCGGCTGACCGTGAAGGCCATCTCGACGCGGGCGCCCGGCCCGGAGCCGTGCTCGAGGGCGTTGGCGAGGGCCTCGGTGGAGGCGGTCATGACCCGGATCGCGTCGTCGTCGCCCCAGCGCTCGGCCGAGAGCGCGGCGGCGAGGTGCTCGCGCACCTCCCCGAGGGCGCGCAGGTCGGCCGGGACGAGCTCGGTCGCCGAGGTCACCGCACCACCTCGCCGACGCCGAGGCAGCCGGGGCAGGTCCCGGCGACGAGCATCGCGCCCTCGCCGTTCGGGGCCTCGACGCGGGTCCAGATCCGCCGCTGGCCCCAGCAGGTCGGGCAGGGGGCCCAGGTCGGGGTGGCCTCGTGCTGGGTCCTGACGG
The DNA here is from genome assembly GCA_036257075.1 of Miltoncostaeaceae bacterium. Taxonomy (GTDB): domain Bacteria; phylum Actinomycetota; class Thermoleophilia; order Miltoncostaeales; family Miltoncostaeaceae; genus DATAGF01. The sequence continues at coordinate 11,180 of DATAGF010000254.1, read as the reverse complement.
TCGTTGTGGCGGGCTTGGGGGTCATGTCGAACGACCTCCGGTGGCGATGCTCGATGAGCCGAGCCTGCCCGCGGCGCGCGCCGGCCGCATCGGCGAGATCGCCGCTGCTGCCCCGAGCCGCATCGCGGCGAGCCCGATGGCGAGCCCCGCGGCGGTCACCGCGAGCCCGGCGCCGAGATCGATCACGTAGTGGTTGGCGGTCACGACAGTTGATACGGAAACCAATGGCCCCCAGACCAGGCCCGCGACGCGCAGCGTGCGGTTCCGGGCGGCGGCGGCCACGGCCAGGCCGCAGGCGAACGCGAAGCCGCAGTGCAGGCTCGGGACGGCCGCGAAGGGGTTGTAGAAGAGGGTCGTGAAGTCCGACTCGAGGGCGATGCCGCTCTCGATGCTCACCGAGTCGGGCATGCCGACGCCCGCCAGCCGCGGCGGGGCGGTGGGGAAGAGCGCGTAGACCGGGAGCGCCACCATCCAGCCGGCGATCAGGGTGTTGCGCAGCACCCGGTAGACCGGGGCCGAGCGGCGGTAGACCCAGACCACGACGACAGGGATCACGACGGGCTGGGCGGCCAGGTAGATCCAGCTGAACGCGGTGAGCCAGATCGAGCCGTCGAGGGCGCGCTGGGCGGCGGCCTCGACGTCGACCCCCAGGACCGCCTCGGCGCCCAGGACGCGGTGCGCGTTCTCGACGGCGAGCGGCTCGGCGCCCGTGGCCACGGTCCGGCAGACCTGGTAGACGAGGTAGGCGGCGGCGAAGATCATTGCCTCGCGGCCCCAGCCGCGCGTGGCCGAGAGCCGCAGGGAGCGCAGGAGCGCGGCGGTGCCGACGCCGCGATGCCGTGCCCGCCTAGGGAGCGCCATGAGCTCTTCCATGGCGCATACCCTCGACGGTGGTCGTCACGGAGCTGTCACGAACCGCTCACGCGCCGGGGCGGGGCGGGGCGGCGCCGGCGCCCGCCGCGGAGGTGGGCCGCACAGCGGCGTCGTGAAAGAGTCCCCCCCGGGTCATCGACCGGGGGGTGCGACGTGAGGGCGACGACGAAGGCCGCGGCCGTCCTGGCCACGGCGGCGCTGGCGGCGGCGGCCGCGACGGCTCAGGCGGCGACCCCGCCCTCCTGGGCCAAGTACTGCCGCTCCCAGGGCGGGGTGGTGCAGGCGCGGACGCCGGCGGCCGGCACGAACTCGCCGCCGCTGGTCCGGCTGGCAGGGTCGGTGCCGTTCTGCCGCTTCAGCGGGACCCAGGGCGGCTCGCCATCGTCGATCTCGGTCGACCTGAAGACGCTCGTGACGACCAGGCCGACCCTCGCCGCCTTGGCCTACCTCGAGAAGCCGAACGCGGGGCGGCTCCCGGTCAACGTCAACCCGGCCTCGATCTACTGCTCCCGCCTCGGCGGGTCGGACCAGTTCGGCGGCCAGGGCCTGGGCGGAGGCGGCTGGATCGTCGGCCGCTCGCCGAACACCGCCCTCCAGGCATGCGTCTTTCCCGACGGCTCGATCATCGACTCGTTCGGGATCCTCTACCACTCCCAGGACATCGTCCGAGGAGCCGACCTGACGACTCGCTTCCGCTACCGGCCGAGCCGCCTGCCGAACGTGTTCGGCTGAGCGTGGGAGCGCGAAGCGCCCCGGGGCGCCCCCGTCGCGCGGCCCGGCCAGCGGCCTTCTTCGACGTCATCTCGGGCCAGAACGGGTTCACGCCGTCGGTCCCGGGGTTCAGCGCGGTGCCGGGCTACGACCGCGCAAGCGGCCTCGGCGCGCTTCGACCAGCTCGTGGCGGCGATTCCGGCGCCCCGCTGAGTGCGCCGGCCCCGATCGGGGTAACAGTGGGGTCCGAATCCGGACCAAAGAGGAGACCCTTCATGTCCCCCAGTGACGAGCGCGAGCGCATCGCCGACCGCGAGGTTGACGACGGGCGCGACCGCACCCACGAGCGCGACCTGCACCACGACGACCCCACGCTCGACCCGGACCGCGACCGCACCGCCGACAGCGAGCGCTGGGACGACGACGGCGGCGGCGTCGGACCCGAGGGCTACTCGGAGACGACGCGACTGCCGTCGCTCTCGCGCCTGCGCGGGATGGAGGTCAGGACCACCGACGGCGAGAAGGTCGGGAAGGTCAAGGACGTGTACCTCGACGCCGAGGCGCGCTACGTCCGCTACATCGCGGTGAAGACAGGGTGGTTCAGCGGCACCCACGTCGTCCCAGTCGACGACGTCACGTACGTCGAGGAGGACGGCGACGCCTACCTGGTCGCCCCGTACACCCAGGACCAGCTGAAGAACGCGCCGACCTTCGACGAGAACGACGAGCTGACGCCGGAGCGCGAGCGCGAGATCTACGACCACTACCAGCGGGTGGGGTACTGGGACGACAGGCGCGACATCGTGCGGACGCGCCAGACCGAGCCCGCGCCGACGCCGCAGATCGCCGAGGCCGAGGTGGCCGACGAGATCCGGCGCGGCCGCGACCCGAACCGGGTCCGGGTGAAGCGCTGGGGCGTCTGACCCCGGTCGTTTCACCCCGCGGTGGCGGCGCTGCGACACTTCCCGCCGCATGCGCCGCCGCCGATCGCTCGTCCTCGCCGCCTGCCTGCTGGCCGCCGCCCTGAGCGCGTGCGGCGGGAGCGCCGCAGCGCCGGGCCCGGACGTCGACCGCTTCGACGCCCGGCGGGCCTTCGCAGATCTCCGCGCCCAGGTGGCGCTGGGCCCGCGGCCGGCGGGGTCGGCGGCGTCGCGCCGCCTCGCCGCCCGCCTGCGGTCCCGGCTGCCCGGCGGCCGCGTCGAGGCCGTCCCCGGCGGCCTGCGCAACGTGGTCGGAGTCCTGCCGGGCCGGGGGAGGCCGGTCCTCGTGGGGGCGCACTACGACACGAAGGACATCCCCGGCTTCGTCGGCGCCAACGACGGCGCCGGCGGCGTGGCGACCGTGCTCGAGCTCTCGCGGGCCCTGCGGCAGGGCCGCCGGGCATGCGAGCGCGAGATCCGCTTCGTCATGTTCGACGGCGAGGAGAGCCCGGCCGGGTCGCCCGACGCGGCGTTCCTCCGCGACGGGCTGCGCGGCAGCAAGGCCTACGCGGCCGCACACGCGCGCGAGCTGGCGGCCGTCGTGGTCGTCGACTTCGTCGCCGACCGGGACCTCGCGATCCAGCGGGAGTCGGGCTCGAGCGCCGCCCTCTGGCGGCTGCTGCGCGCCTCGGCCCGGCGCGCCGGCACGATCGACGCCTTCCCCCCTGGCACCGGGGGCCTGATCCTCGACGACCACACGCCCTTCGCCGAGCGGGGCGTGCCGTCGATCGACCTCATCGACTTCGACTACCCCTGGTGGCACACGCCGGAGGACGATCTCGACAAGGTCTCGGCGCGGAGCCTCGACCAGGCCGGCGAGGCCCTGGTCGAGATGCTCCGACGCCTGGGCCGGCAGACGTGCCGGTCGTGAGGCTCAGCGGAGCACGTCGTCGAGGCGGTCCTCGACGACTCGGGCCTCGCAGACCGCGACGAGGCGGCCGCCCTCGACGGGCTCCACCGGCTCGACCCGCCGCCGGCCGCGGCGGAGGCGGAGGCGTTGGCGCCGTCGCCCCGGCCGCGCGCGGAAGGCGTCCGACGTCCCCGGCGACGACGCGTTGTGCAGGACGTTGTACATGTCAGGTCCTCCCCGCCGGCTCCGCCTCGGCCGCGGGGCTGGGGCGCCGCGGCGCCCGGCCCACCCGCTCGGCGCCCAGGCGGCCGCACCAGCAGACGTAGGTCATCTCGATGCCGTCGCCGCCGTTCGCGACGGCGAGGATCTGGCGGGTGCCGATCAGCACCCGCCCGCAGTCGGGGCAGTGGACGTCGATCATCGGGACACCTCCCGGCTCGCGCGCGTCCCGACGGGGAAACGCGCGACCACTCGGATCCGTGAGGATCCAATTAGGCGTGATTGGACTGAGATATGGCCCTGAGCGATGCATTGGACCGATCTCACACCACACGTCCTTGCACTTCAAGAGCCAATCGGGCAGGATTGGCCCGAAATGAAGGTCCAACCCGATCGGCTGGCCACGCTGCTCGGCTCCTGGGCCGCCGGGCCCGGCCCGCTCTACGAGCGCCTCGCCCGCGGCATCGAGGGGGCCATGGACCGCGGCGACCTCGCGCCGGGCACCATGCTGCCGACCGAGCGCGACCTCGCGCGCAGGCTGGCCGTCAGCCGCACCACCGTCGTGACGGCCTACGGGCAGCTGAAGGATGCCGGCCGGCTCGAGAGCCGCCAGGGTCGGGGCACCTGGGTCGCCGGGGTCCCCGAGGCGGCCCCGCCCGCCGAGCGGCCCTTCTCGGCCGAGCTCTACGGGAGCATCCTGGGCACCCAGCCCGGCATCATCGAGCTCACCGCGGCGTGCCCGCCGCCGCCGGCCGTGGTGGGCCGGGTGCTGGCCGAGGCGACCGGCGCCGACATCGTGCGCGACATGGGCGGGACCGGATACCTCCCCGCGGGGCTGCCGGCGCTGCGCGAGCGCATCGCCGAGCACATGTCGATGGCGGGGCTGCCGACGCGTCCCGACGAGATCCTCGTGACGACCGGCGCCCAGCAGGCGATCGGCCTGGCGGCCATGCTCCTCGGCGGCGCGGGGCAGTCGGTGCTGGTGGAGGAGGCCACCTATCCGGGCGCGCTCGACATCACCCGCGGCCTCGGCATGCGGCCGGTCGGCGTGGCGCTCGACGACGAGGGCGTGGTGCCCGAGGCGCTCGAGGACCTGCTGGAGCGCGTCCGGCCCGGGTTCGTCTACCTGGTGCCGGCCTTCCAGAACCCGACCGGCTCGGTGCTGTCGGCGGCCCGCAGCCGCCGCGTGGCCGAGCTCTCGGCCCGCTACCGCGTCCCCGTGGTCGAGGACCACGCGTTGCGCGACCTACCCCTCGACGGGACCCCGCTGCCGGCCCCCATCGCCGCCCACGCGCCCGACGGCTCGTCGATCACGATCGCGTCGGTGAGCAAGGTGCTCTGGGCCGGCCTGCGCGTGGGCTGGATCCGCGCCGCGCGCCCGGTCGTCGAGCGCCTCATGCGCCTGAAGATCGGCGCCGACATGGGCAGCCCGATCCCCTCCCAGACCCTGACCTGCGCGGTCCTGCCGCGCATCGGCGAGGCCATCGATGAGCGCCGGGCGTTCCTGGCCCAGGGCTACGAGGCGCTGTCGGCGTCGCTGGCCGAGCACCTGCCGGACTGGACCTGGGACGAACCCCGGGGCGGCTGCACGCTGTGGGTGAGGATGCCCGGCGGTGACGCCCGCGCGCTCGGCCAGGTCGCCCAGCGCTGCGGCGTCAACGTGGTGCCGGGTCAGGTCCTGTCGGCCGAGGGCCGCCACGCCGACCGGCTGCGGCTGCCCTTCGTGCACGACCCCGGCGTCATCGCCGAGGCCGTGCGCCGCCTGTCCGTCGCCTGGGAGATCTACTCCGGCGCCGGCTCGCGCCCCCAGGAGCCGGTCAGCCTGATCGTCTAGGCGGCCCGGCGGCCAGGCGCCCCTCGAGCACGGTCACCGCCCGGCCCGAGAGCAGCACCCGGTCGCCCCGCAGCTGGACGCCCACGGTCCCGCCGCGGGCGGAGGCCTGGTGGCAGACGAGCCGCTCACGCCCGAGACGGCCGGCCCAGAGGGGCCCCAGGGCGCAGTGGGCAGAGCCGGTAACCGGGTCCTCCGGGATGCCGAAGGCGGGCGCGAAGTAGCGCGAGGTCACGTCGGCGCCGTCGCGGCCGCCGGCGGCGGTGAGGATGACGCCGCGCCCCCCGACCGCGGCGAGGGCGGCGATGTCCGGCCGCGCGCCGGCGACCTCCTCCGGCGAGGCGGCCTCGACGAGCCAGTCGAAGCGGCTGCGGCCGGTCCAGCGCGGGACGAGCCCCAGGGCCTCGCCGAGCCCGGCGGGCGCGTCGGCCGCCTCGGCCGGCGTGGCCGGGAAGTCCATGACGATGGAGTCGCCGTCGCGCCAGGCCGTCAGGACGCCGCTGAGGGTCCCGAAGTCGATCGGTCGGCCCGCCGCGGCGCGTCCGCGCTCCCAGAGGGCGTGGGCGCTCGCCAGGGTGGCGTGCCCACAGAGGGCGACCTCGGCGACCGGCGTGAACCACCGCAGCGCATAGCCCGTGCCGTCGCGGTGGAGGAAGGCGGTCTCCGAGAGGTTCATCTCGGCGGCCACCGCCTGCATCCAGGCCTCGTCGGCGGGGCCCTCGAGCAGACAGACGGCCGCCGGGTTGCCCGCGAAGGGGCGGTCGGCGAAGGCGTCGACCTGGACGAGCGGCACCGTCATCACGGGTAGTCCATCACCAGCACCGCGGCGCTGCCCGGCTCGAGCGCGCGGTAGGCGTGCGGCACGTCGGCCGCGAACGTCGCCAGGTCGCCCGGCCCGAGCTCGACCGGGGCGTCCGCGGGACCGACCTCCATCCGGCCCGCCGTGACCAGCAGGTGCTCCCGCACGCCGGCCGGATGGGCGTCGGCGCGGCGCGGCTCGCCGGGCTCGGAGCCGATCGCGTAGACCTCGCTCGGGCCGCGGCGGCCCGTCGCGGCGAGCAGCCACACCAGGAAGGGCGCCCCGGCCGAGTCCACGCGCACCCCCTCGCCGGCCCGCACGACGCGGATCTCGGGCGCGTGCGGCGAGACCAGCTCGGCGAACGGCACGCCCAGCGCGGTGGCGATCGACCAGAGGGTCTCCATGCTCGGGTTCGCGCGGCCCGACTCGATCTGCGACAGCGTCGACTTGCCGACGCCCGCCGCGGCGGCGAGCTCCGACAGCGACAGGCGCGCGCGCGCCCGATGGCGGTGCAGGTTGTCGGCGACCACGCGGGCGAGGTCGCCCGGCGCGCTGCCCGCCTCGTCCATTGTTCTAATATATCGGACGATGCGTTCGGTTCGCGATCCCCTCGTGCGGCAGGCGATCGCGATGGCCGTGGCGGTCGGGGCGGTCGGGATCGCCTTCGGCGCGCTGGCCGCGGACGGCGGGCTCTCGCTCGCGAAGGCGCTCGCGCTCTCGGGCCTGGTGTACGGCGGCTCGGCGCAGCTCGCCGCCCTGGGCGTCGCCGTCGAGGGCGGCAGCGGCGGCGCCTCGGTGGCCGCGGGCCTCCTCCTGTCGGCGCGGAACGTCGCGTTCGGCGTCGCGCTCGCGGCTCTTCTGCCGCGCCGGCTGGGCCGGCGGCTGGCGGCCTCGCAACTGGTCATCGACCAGTCGGCCGCCGCCGCCCTGGCCCAGCCGCGCCGCGACCGCGCCTGGCGCGCCTTCTGGCTCACGGGCCTCTGGGTGCTCGCCCTCTGGCTCGCGGGGACCGCTGCCGGCTGGGCGCTGACCGGGGCGATCGATATCGAGACGTACGGAATCGACGCCGCCATCCCGGCCCTGTTCCTCGCCCTGCTCGCGCCGCGCATGCGCAACCCGGCGGAGGCCGCGACCGCCCTGGCGGGCGGCGCCATCGCGCTGGCGCTGGTCCCCTTCACCGCGCCCGGCATCCCGATCCTCGCCGCCTCGGCGGGCGTGGTCGCAGGTTTGGTCGTCGCCCGCCGGCGGACCCGGGCGTGAGCTGGGCGGCGATCCTCGCCCTCGCCGCGGGCACCTATGCGATGAAGGCGGCCGGGCCGGTCCTGCTCGGGGCCCGGCCCCTGCCGGCGCGCCTGGTGGGGGTCGTCGCCCTCCTGCCGGCGGCCGTCTTCGCCGCCCTGGTGGTCGTCGACACCTTCGGCGAAAACGGCGAGCTGATGCTCGACGCCCGCGCGGCGGGGGTCGGGGCGGCGGCCGTCGCCGCCTGGCGCGACGCGCCCTTCCTGGTGGTGGTCGGCGTCGCGATGGCCGTGACCGCGCTGGTCAGGGCACTGCCCGGCGCATGACGACGTGCGCGATGCCGGCCTCCTCGAACTCCGCGCCCTCGGGCTTGTAGCCGGCCCGGGCGTAGAAGTCGCGCACCGCGACCTGGGCGTGGAGCTCGACCTCGCCGGCCCCGGCCGCGGCGGCCTCCGCGTGGGCGGCCTCGAGCAGCCGGGCCCCCAGGCCGCGGCCGCGCGCCGCCCGGTCGACGGCCATGCGCTGGAGCGCCATCCTCCGCCCGCGCCGCACGAGCCGGCAGGTCGCGACCACCGCTCCGGACGCGTCGACGGCCACGAGGTGGAGGGCCGCCTCGTCGAGGCCGTCGCGCTCGAGCTCCTCGGGCACGCCCTGCTCCTCGCAGAACACGCGCCGCCGCAGCTCGAGGGCGGCCGCCAGGTCGGGTCCGCTCGCGGCCCGGATCGCGTCCCTCACGCGCTGGCGGTGCGGGTTTTGCGGGGATAGTCTGCCGCCCCTGCGGCCCGCAGGGTCGTACCGGATGTGAAAGGGGCGCGAATGATTCGACGGCGCACGATGGCGTCGCTCCTCGCGGTGGGGGCCCTGAGCGTCGGGGCGATCGCGGCAGGATGCGGCGACGACGATAGCGGGGTAGGGGACGTCGGCGAGCTGAAGGTCGGGGTGCTGGTGCCGTTGACCGGCGGGCTCGGTCCCTTCGGTGGGCCGGGGGCCCAGGCCTCCGAGCTGGCGGCCACGCAGGTCAACGCGGCGGCCGAGCCGATCGGCCTCAACCTGACCCTCTTCCAGGAGGACACCGGGAGCGATCCTCAGGCGGCTGCGGAGGCCGCGACGAAGCTGGTCGAGAGCGACGGGGTGACCGCCATCGCCGGCCCGTGGGGCACGGACGAGGTCACGACGGTGGCCGAGAACGTCACCATCCCCGCTGGGATCCCGATCGTCAGCCCGTCGGCGACCCAGCCGGCGATCACCGAGCTCGACGACGACGGGCTCGTGTTCCGCACGCCCCCCTCGGACGCCATTCAGGGCCGGGTGCTGGCCCAGCTCGTCGCCCGGGAGATCGGCGCCGACGCGACCCTCAACACCGGCGGCCGCAACGACTCGTACGGCACCGCCCTCGTCGAGGAGTTCTCGAAGGCCTGGGAAGAGGGCGGCGGCACGATCGCGAAGAACGTCCCCTACAACCCGAAGGCCGCGAGCGTCAACTCCGAGGCCCAGCAGCTCGCCTCGGGCAACCCGGATGGGTGGATGATCATCGACTACGCCGACGACTGGGCGAAGATGGGCCCCGCCCTCGTGCGCACAGGCAACTGGGACCCGGCCAAGACGTTCACCGGCGACGGCCTGAAGTCCAGCAGCCTTCCCGAGAGGATCGGCGAGCCCGCGACCGAGGGGATGCGCGCGACCGCTCCCACCTCGGCTGACGCGCCGGCGGGCGCACAGTTCGACGCGCTCTGGAACGCCGAGGTCGGCGAGGCCCGCCAGACCTACGACGCCCAGAACTTCGACGCCGTGATCCTGATCGCGCTGGCGGCGGCCGCGGGCGGCTCGAGCGACCCGGCCTCCATCGCCGAGAACCTGCAGGCGGTGTCCGGGCCACCGGGCGACAAGTACACCTTCGAGAACCTTCAGGAGGCGTTCGCCGCGGCGGCCGACGGCGAGGACATCGACTACGAGGGGGCCTCGGGCCCGATCGACTTCGACGACGCCGGCGACCCGTCGTCCGCGAGCTACGGCACGTGGAGCTACACGGGCGGCAAGCTCGTCGAGACCGACGAGGTCATCGCCCGCGTCACCCAGTAGGCGCCTCGCGCGGGGACGGCTCCGGTCGTCCCCGCGGGCCTCCCCCCAGGTAGAGCTCGGCCACCTGGGGGTCGCTGAGGAGCGCGTCGCCGGCGCCCTCGAAGCGGTTCTGGCCGCCCTCGAGCACGTAGCCGCGGTCGGCGACGCCGAGGGCGCGGCGGGCGTTCTGCTCGATCATCACGATCGTGACGCCCGAGCCGTTGATGTCGGCGACCGTCTCGAACACCTCGCCCACGGCGCGCGGGGCGAGCCCGGCCGAGGGCTCGTCGAGCAGCAGCACCGCCGGGTCGGGCATGAGGGCGCGGGCCATGGCCAGCATCTGCCGCTCACCGCCGGAGAGCGTCCCCGCGCGCTGGCGCCGCCGCTCGCCGAGACGCGGGAAGAGGGTCATCATCCGGTCCATGCGCTCCCGGGTCTGGCGCCGGCGCAGCACCCCGCCCACCTCCAGGTTCTCCTGGACGGTGAGCGACGGGAAGACGTTCCCGACCTGGGGGACGTAATTCATCCCCTGTGCGGTGACCTCGTGGGTGTGCGCGCCGGTGATGTCCTGTCCGCGCAGCAGCACCCGTCCCTCGCGCAGCCGCACGAGGCCGAAGATGGCCTTGGCGAGCGTCGACTTGCCCGCGCCGTTCGGGCCGATCACGACGATGATCTCCCCCTCGGCGGCGGTGAGGGTGCAGCCGCGCAGGATGTCCACCTCGGGGACATAGCCGCCCACCAACCCCTCCGCGGAGAGGACGACCTCGGGGGCCGGCGCGCTCACGCGGCCGCGGGCTCGGCGCCGAGGTAGGCGTCGATCACCGCGGGGTCCGTGCGGACCTCCTCGGGCGTCCCCTGGGCGATGACCGCCCCCTGCGCCATCACGATGACCTCCTCGGAGACGCCCATGACCACGTCCATGTCGTGCTCCACGAACAGCACCGTCAGGCCGCGTTCCTCGCGCAACCGCTGGAGGTAGTCGAGCAGGCGATGGCCGAGGGTGGGGTTGACGCCGGCCATCGGCTCGTCCAGCAGCACGAGCCGGGGCTCCGTCATCAGCGCCCGCGCCAGCTCGAGCAGCTTGCGCTGGCCGCCCGACAGGGTCGCGGCGTACTCCTTCGCGTGGGTGTGGATGCCGACCTCGCCCAGCATCTCCATCGCCTGGTCGCGCACCTCCGCCTCGCGCCGCCGCCAGCGCCGGGGTCGGAAGAGCGCGGTGTCAAGGCGCTCGCCCGGCTGGGCGGGCGCCGCGAGCATGACGTTCTCGAGCACGGTCATCTTCGCCAGGACCCGGGTGAGCTGGAAGGTGCGGACCATGCCCTGGCGGGAGATGGCGTCCGGGCTCTGCCCGCTGATGTCGCGGCCGTCGAAGGTCACCGTCCCGCCCTCGGCCGTGACGAAGCCGGTGAGGAGGTTGAAGGCGGTGGTCTTGCCGGCGCCGTTCGGCCCGATCAGCGCGGTGATGCTTCCCTCGCGAACCGCGAAGGTCGCGCCGTCCACCGCGCGCAGGCCGCCGAAGCTGACACGCAGGTCGCGGACGTCGAGCAGGGCCCCCTCAGGCGTCGAGATGGAGCTCCTCCTTCTTGCCGAAGAGGCCCTGGGGCCGGAACGCCATGATCG
>DATAGF010000249.1:0-4394 GCA_036257075.1 Miltoncostaeaceae bacterium | reverse complement strand
GTGCGCGTCGCCGACGACGAGGTCCAGCCGCTCCTGCACCAGCTCCTCGGTCGCCAGTCGACGCGCCCGCTCCAGGAGCGCCGGGCTCTGGTCCAGTGCGACGACCCGCCCGACGAAGTCTGGCCGTGCCAGCAGCGCGCGCGCCTCCACGCCCGTGCCGCACCCGACGTCCAGCACCGTCCGGGCCGAGCCGAGTGGGAGCTCGTCGAGGTAGGCGTCCCGCATCCGGCTGAACGTCGCGTCGGCCCCGCGGAACTCCAGTCGCCCGCCGATGGCCTCGAGGGCCTCGGGCTCGAGCTCGTTGATGAACCGGTAGACGTCTCGCGCCACCCTGTCCCCGTCAAGACTTGGGGGGAGGCCGACCACATCTTCCCGGTCTGGGACGGGACCGGTCAAACGGCAGGCCCGCTGGTCCGGCGTGTCCGGATCGTAGAGTGGCGCGGTGACGGGGCGACGGCGCCAGCAGCAGGGGCTCGAGCGCGTCCTGGGGGCCCCGGCGCTGTTCGCGACGGCCTACGGGAACGTCGGCTCCTCGATCTACTACGCGCTGGGCGTCACAGCGGCGCTGGCGCTCGGGCTCACGCCGCTGGTCTTCATCATCGCCGGCCTCATCTTCGCGGCGACGGCGGCCACCTACGCCGAGGGCACGGTCCGCTTCCCGGAGGCCGGGGGCTCGTCGAGCTTCGCCCGGCACGCCTTCAACGAGGTCGTGAGCTTCGGGGCCGCCTGGGCCCAGATGCTCAACTACATCATCACGATCGCCATCTCGGCGTTCTTCGTCCCCCACTACCTCTCGATCTTCTGGGACCCGCTGAGGGAGAACCCGTGGGACGTGATCGTCGGCGCGCTGGTGGTGGTCCTCCTGGTCTCGATCAACATCGTCGGCGTCAGGGAGGCGGCCCGCCTCAACATCCTCCTCGCCGTCATCGACTTCGCCACCCAGGCGCTCCTGGTGGTCCTCGGCGTCGTGCTGATCTTCTCGCCCGAGGTCCTGGTCGACAACGTGCACTTCGGGGTCGCTCCGACCTGGTCGAGCTTCTTCCTGGCGATCCCGGTCGCCATGATCGCCTACACCGGGATCGAGACGATCTCGAACCTCTCGGAGGAGGCGCGCGATCCCTCCCGCGACATTCCGCGCTCCATCCGCCTGGTTGCGGTGGCCGTCTACGCGATCTACTTCACGCTGCCGGCCATCGCCCTCTCGGCCCTGCCCGTCACGGAGGGCCCGGACGGCTTCACGACCCCGCTGGGCCAGCCCCCCGAGGACGGCGGTTTCGCCAACGACCCGGTGCTCGGGATCGTCGACAACCTGGGGATCGAGGGCGGCCTGCTGCGCGTCCTGGAGGTCTACGTCGGCATCCTGGCGGCGACAATCCTGTTCATCGCCGCCAACGCCGGCGTCATCGGCGCCTCGCGCATCACCTACGCGATGGCCAGCTACCGCCAGCTGCCGGAGCCCTTCCGCCGCCTGCACCGCCGCTTCAAGACCCCCTGGCTGGCGCTGGTGCTGTTCGCCGGCCTCGCGCCGATCGTCGCCATCCTCCCGGGGCAGACCGACTTCCTCGGGACGATGTACTCGTTCGGGGCCATGCTCTCGTTCACCGTGGCGCACGCCGCGCTGGTCGCGCTGCGGGTGCGGCGGCCGGACGAGGAGCTCGTCTACCGCGCCCGCCCGAACCTGCGGTTCCGGGGCGTGGACTGGCCCCTGTTCGCCATCTTCGGCGGAGCCGCGACGGGGGCCGCCTGGCTCGTCGTCGTCGTCCAGGAGCCGGCCACGCGCTGGGCCGGGCTGGGGTGGCTGGCGCTCGGCTTCCTCGCCTACTTCGTGTACCGGCGGCGGGTGGTCCACGTGCCGCTGCGCACAACGGTCCGCGCTCCGGCGATCGTGCTCACGGCCGAGCTGCGGGTGGAGTACCGCTCCATCGTCGTCCCGGTGGTGCGCTCGGCCGAGTCCGAGGAGGCGCTCCTCACCGCCGCCCGCCTGGCGGCGGAGCGGCGCTCGCGGGTCGCGATCGTCCACGTGCTGGAGGTGCCGATGGAGCTCCCCCTGACGGTGGGCCTGCCCTCGGCCGAGCGCGAGGCCAACGACCTGCTCGACGACGCCCGCGCGCTGGTGGAGAGCTACGGCGTGCGCGCGGTCACCCGCCTCGAGCGCGCCCGCAGCGCCGGGCCCGCGATCGTCGCCGACGCGGTGACCCGCAACGCCGACCTGGTGGTCATCGGCGCGCCCCGGCGCGGCCTGGGGCGGCGGACGCCGGTCTTCGGCAGGACCGTCCGGCACGTCCTCAAGCACAGCCCCTGCAGGGTGATCGTCGCCGCGACCCGTGAGGAGGCCGCGGCGTGAGCCGCGCATCGGCCTCGGCGATCATCGCGGCGGTGGTCGTGATCCTCGGCGTGGGGGTGATCGCCCGGACCCTCGCCCTCGGCGTCGGCGGCGGGCTCGGGCTCCTGCTCGGCGGGCTCCTGGTGGCCGGCGGCGGGCTCCGCCTCTACATGCTGCGGCCGTGGCGCAGGGGCTGAGCCGGCCTGAGCGGGGCCTGCGGGCCCGCTCGCTCGCCCTCATCGCCTACGGCGAGGTCGGCTCCTCGCTGGTCTTCGCGCTCGGCATCGTCGCCCTCTACGCCGTGGGGATGACGCCCTGGGTGCTGCTCGTGGTCGGCCTGCTCGTGCTGGTGGTCAGCCTCTCGTACGCCGAGGGCGCCGCCGCGATGCCCGAGCCCGGCGGCGCCGCGACCTTCGTCCGCCGCGCCTTCAGCGATCCGGCCGGCTTCGTGACCGGCTGGCTCCTGTTCCTGGACTACTTCGTGGTGATCGCCCTGGCGGCGCTCTTCGTGCCGCACTACCTCGGGGCCGCGCTGGAGTGGGACTCGGCCCGCGACCGGCCCTGGGACGCGATCATCGGCGTGCTCGTCATCCTGGCGATCGCGGGCGTGCGCCGGCTGAAGAGGGTGAGGCTCTACAAGGTGGCGGTCGCGATGGTGGCCGTCGCACTGTTCGTGCAGCTCGCGGTCGCGCTCATCGGCTTCGCGACCGTGGTCTCGGCCGCCGCGCTCTCGGAGGGCACCGACCTGGGGGTGACCCCGTCGTGGTCGTCGATCGCCCTCGCGCTCGCGCTCGCGACCCTCGCGTACACCGGCATCGAGAGCGTCTCGAGCTACGCGGCGGAGGTGCGCGAGCCCGGGCGGACGCTCCCCCGGAGCCTGTTCGTCGGGATCGGCATCGCGGTGGCGGTGAACGTCGCGGTCGCGGTCGTGGGGGTGTCGGCGTTCCCCGCCCAGCCCGACCCGGGCGCCCCGGACGGCGTCGCCAACGGCCTCGGCACCGAGTGGCTCAAGGCGCCCCTGGTCGGCATCGCCTCAGCGCTCGACGAGGAGCTCGGCGCGGGGGACGCGCTCGAGGTGCTCGTCGGCATCACCGGCACGCTCATCCTGCTGGCCGCGATCATCACGGCCCTGGTCGGCGCGGAGCGGCTGGCGCAGTCGATGGCGCGCTACGACATGCTGCCCCACGCGTTCGCCCGGCCGGCCCGGGGAGCGCGGCCGCCGCTGGCCGGGGCGGTGGCCATCGCCGCGATCGCGTCGGGCCTCATCGTCCTCGCCGTGACGGCCGGCAACGGCGAGCGCTTCCTCGCCGGGCTCTACAGCTTCGGCGTCCTCATCGCGTTCACGGCGGCGCAGCTGGCGGTGGTGCGCCTGCGCGCGCGCGAGCCGGGGCTCGAAAGGCCCTTCCGGGTGCCGCTCGGCGTGCGGGTGCGCGGGGTCGAGGTGCCGGTGCCGGCCGCCGTCGGCGCGCTCCTGACGCTCGCCCTCTTCGCGGCGGCGGTCGCGACAAGCGAGGGGGCGCGGATCGCGGGCCCGGTCTGGCTGGCCGTCGGCGTCGTGGTCTACCTCTGGTCTCGCCGCGCCGCCGGGGAGGCGGTGCTCGGCCGCGCGACGCCGCCCGAGCCCGACCTGGTCCCGGCGCCGGAGCCCGATATCCGGCGGATCCTCGTGCCCCTCAAGCCGGGCGACATCGGGCGCGAGGTGCTCGCGACGGCGATGCGCCTCGCCGAGCAGTCCGGCGGCTCCGTTCGCGCGATCCACGTGCTCAAGGTGCCGATGTCCGCGCCCCTCGACGCCGACCTCGGCGATGTCGACCAGGCCGCCATGGAGGTGGTCGAGGAGGCCCGCGAGACCGGCCGGGAGGAGGGCGTCCGCGTCGAGGGGATGGTCATCCGCGCCCGCTCGCGGAGCGAGGCCATCGTCGAGGAGGCCGAGAAGGTGGGGGCCGACCTGATCATGATGGGGTCGTCGCCCCGCTGGCGCTCCCAGTCGCGGTTCTTCAGCCCGCTGGTCGATGAGGTCTTGCGCCGGGCGCCCTGTGAGGTGATGGTCGTCACCTATCCGGAGGGCGTC
>DATAGF010000247.1:0-13249 GCA_036257075.1 Miltoncostaeaceae bacterium | reverse complement strand
GACGCCCTCGCGGGGGCGGCGGCGATCGCCGCCTGAGGGCGGCCGGCGATGAGCGCGTCGCGCCCGCCAGAGGCGCCGCGCGCGAACGCCATAGAGCCCCGAGAACCCGCTTCCCATGCCTTAAGACCGCCCTAACGGGGGTCCGGGAGCCAGGTGCTAGCATCGCCCCTCGTGCCGACGACCATCCGCAGATCGTCGCTCGTGGCGGGGGTCCTCGTGCTGCTGGTGGCCGTCGCCGTGGGGCTCACCGCCTGCGGCGGCGACGACGGGTCGGCCGACCTCCCAGAGGGCGTCGTGGCCCGCGTGGGCGACGCCAGCATCACCCAGGAGCAGCTCGACGCGGCCATCTCCCAGACGACCGCCGAGGCCAGGTCCCAGCAGCAGACCGTCCCGACCGAGGGCTCCGAGGGCTACAAGCAGCTCCAGCAGCAGGCCCTGCAGTCGCTGGTGCAGCAGCGCATCGTCGGCTTCGAGGCACGCGAGTGCGGCAACCCGTGCAAGGTCACGGACCAGGAGATCGACGACGACCTCCAGCGCATCATCCAGACGAACTTCAACGGGAAGCAGAAGGAGTTCGACGACTTCCTCAAGGACCGCGGGATCACCACCGCCGACGCGCGCGACATCGTCGAGAACGGCCTGCAGCAGCAGAAGCTGTTCAACGACGTGACCCGCGGCGTGCGCTTCACCGACGCCGACGCGAAGGCCTACTACGAGGAGCACCCGGACGAGTTCAAGGTGGCGGCGGGGCGGACCGCCAGCCACATCCTCGTGAAGACCGAGGCCGAGGCCGAGCGCATCCGCGCCGAGGCGACGCCCGAGAACTTCGCCGAGCTCGCCCGCGAGAACTCCATCGACACCGGCACCGCCAAGCAGGGCGGCGACCTCGGCACGGTGCAGAAGGGGACCTTCGTGCCGGAGTTCGAGAAGGCGGCCCTCGCGCTCAAGGACGGCGAGATCTCCCAGCCGGTCAAGACCCAATTCGGCTGGCACATCATCAAGGTGGACACCACCCCGGCGCGGACGACCTCGTTCGCGGACGCCAAGGACCAGATCGTCCAGACCCAGCTCGCGCAGAAGCGCCAGGCCGAGTTCACCAAGTGGAGCGAGGGCGTCCTGAAGGACTGGGAGGAGCGGACGGTCTACGCCGACGCCGACCTGAAGCCCCCGGCGCAGCCCGCGCAGCCCGCGGAGGGCGCGACCACGCCGTAGGCGGGGCGCGCTCGTGGGTAGGCTCCGCGCATGACCCGCGTCGTGGGCCTCGGGCCGGGCGCTCCCGAGGCCGTGCCCGCGGCGGCGCTCGCCGCCGTCGCCGGGGCCTCCCAGCTGCTCGCGCCGCCGCTCGATCCCGCCCTGCTCGCCGCCCTCCCGGCGGCGCCCGGGCCGCTCGACCTCGGCGCGGTCCCGGACGGCGCGGTCGTCGCGGCGCCCGACGCGGAGGCGCACCTCATCGCCCGCGCCCTCCCGCACGCCGACACGCTGCCCGGCCGTGAGGCGCTGCGCGCCCGCGCCATCGGGGCGGAGGTCGCCGCCCTGGCGGCGGTCGGCCTGCGGCTGCGGCGCGAGTGCCCCTGGGACCGCGTGCAGACCGCCGAGACGATCGTGCCCCACACCATCGAGGAGGCCTTCGAGGTGGCCGAGGCCGTCGCCTCGGGCGGCGGCGGGCTCGCGGACGAGCTCGGCGACCTCCTCTTCCAGTCCGTCTTCCTCGCCCAGCTCCTCGACGAGGAGGACGGCGCCGACCTGGCGGCGATCGCGCGCGGCCAGGCCGACAAGCTGATCCGGCGCCACCCCCACGTCTACGGCGAGGCCACGGCGGAGACCGCCTCGGGCGTCGTGGACATCTGGGAGCTGCGCAAGCGCGAGGAGCGGGCCGGCCAGGGGATGTTCCACGACCTTCCCGCCGGGCTGCCCGCCCTGGCGCTTGCCACCAAGGCGCAGAAGCGGGCCGCCGCGGCCGGCTTCGACCACCCGGACGCCGCGTCGGCGCTCGCCAAGCTCGACGAGGAGGTAGCCGAGCTGCGGGCCGACCCGGGCGCGCGCGAGCTCGGCGACGTCCTGTTCGCGGCCGTCGCCGTCGCGCGGGCCCTCGGCGCCGACCCGGAGCTGGCCCTGCGGGCCTCCTCGCAGCGCTTCCGCGAGCGGGTGGAGGGCGCCGCCCGCCTGGCCCGAGAGGCCGGCCAGGACTTCGAGGCCCTCCCGCTCGCGGAGCAGGTGCGCTGGTACGAGGCCGCCCGAGCGAAGCCCGAGAACTCGGAACGGTGAATTCCGGCCTCTCGCCCCGCCGAAGGCGGTAAGGCCGGATTCGTCCACATTGCGAGAAACGCGCGCCCCGGCCGAAGGCCGGAACGTTTCTCGCCGGCGCGCGAGAGGCATTCCCGCGCCGACGGCTCTGGGCTCAGGTCGTGGAGCCCGGCAGCAGGCGCTCCCAGAGCGCGGCCAGGGTCGCGAGCTCCTCGTCGCTGCAGCGCCCCAGGAAGTGCGCCCGGACAGTCTCCAGGTGGGTCCGGCGCGCGCCGACGAAGCGCCGCCGGCCCTCCGGAGTGAGGGCGGCGACCGAGCCGCGCCGGTCCTCGGGGCAGGGGTCGCGGCGCACGAGCCCTCCGCGCTCGAGCCGCTCCACGAGACGGGTGAGCCCGCTCGGGGTGTAATCGACCGCCGCCGCCAGCTCGGTCATCCTCATGCAGCGGTCGCGGGCGCCCGAGAGCGCCCGAAGCACGGCGAAGTCCCACAGCGAGAGCCCCTCGGCGCTCCTCAGCGCGGCGTCCAGCTCGCGCCGCACCGCCCCCTCCACGCGCACCAGGCCGCGCCAGGCGGCGATCTCGGCTGCGCTGTCGTCGTGGCTGGGCGTGGCCTCCCCCCGTTCCGTGTCCGGGCTGATCCACCCTGCCAGGCGGGACGTAATTTGTTACGCATAACAAACACTAACCTGTTACGCATAACAAATACTCTGCCGCGCGGCGGCGCAAGGAGGACCCCATGTTCCTGACCTACATCCAGCGCTCGAACGGCCCCCACTACGCGGTGGCCGGCTCCCGGATCACGCCGCGGCTGCGCTGGGACCTCCGCTAGCGACCCGGACGAGGCGCCCGGCGCGGGGCACCCCCCTCGCCCCGGGCGTCGTCGGGTTCGACGCCCTCCAGGCGGAGCAGGAAGCGCTTCCGGTCGAGGCCGCCGGTGTAGCCGCCGATGCCGCCGGAGCTGGCGAGGACCCGGTGGCAGGGCACGACGATCGGCATGGGGTTGGCGCCGAGGGCGTTGCCGGCGGCCCGCCAGCCGCGCGGGCTGCCGGCGCGGAGGGCGATGTCCGCGTAGGTGCTGGCCTCGCCGAAGGGGATCTCGGCCGTGCGGCGGAGCACCTCGCGGGTGTAGCCGCGCAGGGGCGACCAGTCGATCGGCACCTCGAACGCACGACGCCGGCCGGCGAAGTACTCGTCGAGCTGGCGGCGGACCGGGTCGAGCCGGCCGGGGGCCTCGAGGATCCGCGGCGAGACCTCCCGGGCCAGCCGCTCCAGGCGCTCCTCGAGGGGGACGTCGCCGTAGGCGAGCATCACGAGTCCTCGCGGCGTGCCCGCGGCGTAGAGCGGGCCCAGCGGGGAGTCGACCGTCGCGTAGGCGACGTCCAGCAGGCCGCGCCGCTCGGCCTCGGCCGCCAGCCGGGCGGCGGCGCGCTCGCTGGCCCCGCCTGCGCCGCCGGCGCGGCGCAGGGCGTCGGTCAGGTCATCCCGCATTCCACACCTCCCGTAGGCGCCGCAGGCCCTCGAAGGCGCTGCGGCGGGCGGCCTCCTCGGACGATCCCATGACGCGCCCGATCTCCGCGTAGGGCAGGTCGTTGACGTAGCGCAAGGTCACCGCCGCGCGCTGCCGCGGCGGCAGGCCGCGGACCGCCTGCCACAGCGAGGGGTCGCCGAGGTCCGGCGTGCCGTCGACCGGGGGCGGCTCGGGGTTGGCGGCCGGCTGGGCCCGCCGGCGCCGGCCCCGGGCGGCGTCGATCGCCGTGCGGCGGGCGATCGTCAGGGCCCACGCCCGCAGGTTGTCGCCGTCCCTGAGGCGCGGGTACGCGCGCAGCGCCTTGATGAACGTCTCCTGGAAGCAGTCGTCGGCCTCGTCCGGCCCCACCGTCGCCACCAGGAAGCGGTAGACGGCCTCGCGGTGGTCATCGAGAAAGCGGCTGAAGGGCGGCGGGGGCCTCACCTGGCTACAACGTACGCCGGGGTCCCGGCGTGAGGTCCCCCCGGCCCTGCGGGTAGACTCCGCCGCCGCCCCCGACCCGAGCACGGAGCGCAGATGTCCCAGATCGTCCGCGTCCACGCCCGCCAGATCCTCGACTCGCGGGGCCAGCCCACGGTCGAGGTCGAGGTGGGGCTGTCGTCGGGCGCGGTGGGACGGGCCGCGGTCCCCTCCGGCGCGAGCACGGGCGCCCACGAGGCGCTCGAGCTGCGCGACGGCGACCCGTCGGCGTTCGGCGGCCGCGGGGTGCTCAGGGCGGTGGCCAACGTCGAGGACGAGCTCGCCGGGGTCCTCGCGGGCCGCGACGCGGCGGCGCAGGCCCTCATCGACCGGACCATGATCGAGCTCGACGGCACGCCGAACAAGGCGCGCCTCGGGGCCAACGCCATCCTGGGCTGCTCGCTGGCGGTCGCCGCGGCGGCGGCCGCCGACGCCGGGCTCCCCCTCTACCGCTACATCGGCGGCGCCCGCGCGAGCCGCATGCCGGTGCCCCTGATGAACATCCTCAACGGCGGCGCCCACGCCGACAACTCGGTGGACCTCCAGGAGTTCATGGTGGCGCCGGTCGGCGCGCGGAACCTGGCGGACGCGGTGCGCGTCGGCGCCGAGGTCTACGCGTCCCTCAAGTCGGTCCTGCGCGCCCGGGGCCTGGCGACGGGGGTGGGCGACGAGGGCGGCTTCGCCCCCGACCTGGAGAGCAACGAGGCGGCGCTCCAGGTGATCATGGAGGCCATCGCCGCGGCCGGCTACGAGCCCGGCGAGGACGTGGCCCTGGCGCTCGACCCGGCGACCACCGAGCTCTACCGCGACGGCGCCTACCACCTCGAGGGCGAGGGCCGCACCCTCGACGCGGCCGGCATGGTCGATTACTGGGAGGAGCTGGTGGGCCGCTACCCGATCGTCTCGATCGAGGACGGCATGGCCGAGGAGGACTGGGACGGCTGGGTCGCGCTGACCGAGCGCCTCGGGGGCCGCGTCCAGCTGGTGGGCGACGACCTGTTCGTCACCAACGCCGAGCGCCTGCGGCGGGGCATCGAGCTCGGGGCCGGGAACGCGCTGCTGGTGAAGCTCAACCAGATCGGCACCCTCTCGGAGACCCTGGGCGCGATGGACCTGGCGAGCCGCTCGGGCTACGCGTCGATGGTGTCCCACCGCTCGGGGGAGACCGAGGACACCTTCATCGCCGACCTGGCGGTCGCCACGGGGGCCGGGCAGATCAAGACGGGCGCGCCCTCGCGCAGCGAGCGGGTCGCCAAGTACAACCAGCTGATCCGCATCGAGGAGCAGCTGGGCCCGGCCGCGTCCTACCCTGGGCGGTCGGCGTTCAGGGCATCTTGAAAGGGGTTCCGACGGCAGGAACCGGCGCCGGCGCCGCGTACCCGGAAGGACCAGGGGCCACCCCGCCCGAGGCCAGCTGCCGGGAGCGTCGCCATCTCAGCCAGGCGCCTGATCATCGCGGGCCTGCTCACCGCGCTCCTCATCGGATACGTCGGCCCGGTCCGGGGCTACTTCGAGCAGCGGGCCGAGCTGCGCGACGAGCGCGCCAAGCTCGCCGCGCTGGAGGAGCGCCGGGACGAGTTCAAGGCTCAGCTCGAGGCGCTCGACACGCCGGAGGTACTGGAGACGCGGGCGCGCGAGCTCGGGCTGATCACGCCCGGCGAGCGGGCGTTCCTGGTGCGCGGCGACCTGGAGCCCCCGCCGCCGGAGCCATCGGAGGGCGGCGGTGACGGTGGCCCGCTCGGCTGGCTCACCGCCCTCTTCTGACCGCGAGGCCGTCGCGGCCCTCATCGGCCGCGAGCCGCTGGCCGGCTTCGAGACCGTCGTCCGCTGCCCCTTCGGCGCGCCCGCGGTCGTGCGCAATCGTCCCCGCGACGAGCGAGGGCGGCCCTTCCCGACGCGCGACTGGCTGACCTGCAGGGCCCTGGCCGAGGCCGTCAGCCGCCTCGAGGCGGCCGGCGGGGTGCGGATGCTGGAGTCCGACGAGGCCATGCGCGAGCACGTCCTCGACGCGCACCGCCGCCACGCGGCCCTGCACGACGGCCACCGGGTCGCCGGCAGCGGCGACCCCCGGCACGTGAAGTGCCTCCACGCCCACCTGGCGTTCGCCCTCGACGAGGGCGGCTCGCCGGTCGGCGACTGGATCCGCGAGCGCGCGGCCCTCGTCTGGCCGGAGCGGTGCTGCCTGGCTCAGGACGCCCGATGAGCTCGCGGGATCCAGCGGTCGCCGCGGCCCGCTTCGCGTGGGACGAGGGCCTGAGCCGCCTCGCGCAGCCCGCCCCGCCGGCCGTCGCCCGCGCGCGGCGCCGGATCATGGAGGCGGTGGACGACGAGCTGCGCCGCCGCGTCGGCCGCACCTTCTCGCTGCGCGACCTCGCGCGCGTGTACGACGGGGCCTCGGCGTGGTACCTCGACCTCGCCGCGCGGGTGGCGCCGCGCGAGCCGGCCGCCTGGGACCCGAGCGTCGCGCTCGACGCCGCCTTCGCCGACTACGCCCGCCAGGCCGTGGACGCGCGCCGGTGAGCACGGAGCGCGCCCCCCGCCCGCGGCCCCGCAGGCCCCCGCGCCGGCGCATCCCGCTCGCCGCGGCGCTGCTGCTGTTCCTGGTCGCGCTGGTGATCGGCGTGCTGGTGGGCTACGCCGCGCGCGGCGACTCGCCCCCGGCCGGCCTCGTCACCGAGGAGCGCTCGGTGCCGGTCGTCACCGTGACGGTGCCGGCGGAGGAGCCGTAGACGCCCCGGCGCCGCCGGGCGCGGGCGCCGTCCAGACGCGGGCCAGGACCGGGTCGCGGGTCTCGCCGCGGTCGATGAGCGCGTGGATCTCCGGCAGGGCGCGACGCTCGAGGTAGATGTGGCGCTGGCCGACGCTCGGCTTCTCGCCCAGCAGGCCCGCCCGCACGAGCGCCTCGGCGACGTCGAGGGCCTGGCGGCCCTCGTGGGCCGGCGCGCCGCGGCGGAAGTGGTCGATCTCGGTGTGGTAGCCCGGCCCCACCTTGCCCATGCGCAGCATCCGCTGCAGCACCGTGCGGGCGTGGCGTCGGCGGGGGCAGGGGTCGTCCTCGATCGCCAGGCTCGGCGGGGCCTCGGCGACCGGTGCGCGCTCGCCGACGCAGCCCCACTCCCGCAGCGAGTGGGCGAGCTCGGGCGGGTAGGCGCCGCCGATCGGCTGCTCGTGCGCCAGCAGCGTGAGGACGACGCGCACCGGGTGGACCGCCAGCTCGTGGGCGAGGCCGGGCAGCCCCGTCGACGCGGCCCGCCGCGGCGGCGTCAGCAGGAGCGGCGGCCCGCCGAGCACGACCTCGTCCGGGAGCTCGGCCACCGACACCCGGCGGCCGTCCGGCCAGGCCTCGCCGAGGAGCAGGGCGAGCAGCTCGGCGTCCATGCCGGGCGCGACCACGCACGCCAGGCCGCGCCACTCCTCGAGGCGCAGGGCGGCCGGGCGCCCTCCCGCCTCGGCGGCGGCGCCGAGGGCCCGGACCAGGACGTCCGCGTGGCCCGCCGGCTCGAAGGCGATCGCCTGGGCGACGGTGACGGGGAGAACGACCGCCGGCTCGCCGAGGGCGGTGCGTCCGGTCCAGGCCCAGACCGTCGGCGTCCTGCGGTAGACCTCCGTGACGCCGTACCCGAGGGTCTGGCGCGCGGCCTCGTCGGGCTCGCCGCGGCGCCACGCCGGCAGGCCCCGCGCGACCTCCGCGAGGTCGCGGGCCAGGTCCGCCGGAGACAGTCGCGAGGCCGCCATCCCCGAACGGTAGCGCGGGGCGACCCACCCTCCGGTAGGGTTCCCGCCGTCGACCATCGACCAGGAGGACGGGCGTGGGCCTTCTCGACGACGCGATGGGCGCCCTCGGCGGCAAGGGCGGCGGGAGCCAGGCCATGGGCGCGATCGGGGGTCTCGTCGAGCAGGCCGGCGGGGTGCAGGGCATCCTGAGCAAGCTCGAGGCGTCCGGGCTCGGCGACAGGGTCGACTCGTGGATCGGGACCGGGCCCAACAAGTCCATCTCCCCGGACGAGGTCAAGCAGGCGCTCGGCCCCGACCAGGTCAAGGAGGCCGCGGCGAAGGCGGGCGTGAGCGAGGACCAGGCGGCGGGCGGCATCGCGGCGGCCCTCCCCGACCTCATCAACCGGGTCAGCCCGGACGGCAAGCTGCCCGACGTCGGGCAGCTCGACGACATGCTGGCCGGCTTCCTGAAGAAGTAGGTCGCCCGCGGCGCGTGCGCCCCGGCGCCCGGCCTAGTCGGGCACCGGGGCGCGCCCGTCCGCGATCCGGCGGCGCAGCCAGGCGAGCAGGCGCTCGCGCCGCTCGTCGTCCAGCCAGTGGGCCACGGCGTGCTCGAGGCGCGCGAGCGGCGGGCCCGCTCCGGCCATCGCCTGGTTCCGGCCCGTGCGCCAGGCGATCCAGCCCACCAGGCGCTCGGCGTCGCCCTCGCCGAGGTTCAGGCGGCAGAAGACGACGATGTCATCGGTCGAGGCGGCCACGGGCCGGCCAGGATAGCGAACATGTGTTCGCATGTGGGACCGATGAGTCGCGGCGCGCGCCGTCGTCACAGGGGCGACGGTCACGCGATGCGAGGGGGGATCATGGGTACGGTCAACGTCATGCCGACGAGCGAGGAGGGCGCGGCGGTCGCCGCGGTTGGGGCCGGCGACGAGTCGGCCTTCGCGGCGCTGACCCAGCGCTACCGGCCGGAGCTGCAGGTGCACTGCTACCGCATGCTCGGCTCCTTCGAGGATGCCGAGGACGTCGTGCAGGAGACCTTCCTCCGGGCGTGGCGGAGGCGCGGGACGTTCGAGGGCCGCTCCTCCTTCCGGGCCTGGCTCTACGGCATCGCCACCCACGCGTCCCTCGACGCGGTCGCGCAGAAGCGCCGCCGCGCGACCGCCGGGTCGGAGGTGCTGTGGCTGCAGCCCTATCCCGACCGCCTCCTCGACGCCGCGGCTCCCCGCGACGACGAGCCGGACGCCGTCGTCGTCACCAAGGAGACGATCGAGCTCGCCTTCCTCGTCGCCCTCCAGCACCTGCCGCCGACCCAGCGGGCCGTGCTGATCGTGCGCGACGTGCTCGGCTGGTCGGCGCGCGAGACGGCGGCGCTGCTCGAGACGACGGTCGCGGCGGTCAACAGCGCGCTGCAGCGCGCGAGGGCGACGCTGAGGAAGCGCCTGCCCGAGCGACGCCTCGAGCCGGCCGAGGCCGAGCTCACCGACGAGGAGCGCGCGCTGCTGGAGCGCTACATGGAGGCCAGCGAGCGCGACGACCTCGAGGCGCTGGCCGAGACCCTCGGCGAGGACGCGCGCTTCACGATGCCGCCCGAGCCGGGCGTCTGGGTCGGCCGCGACGTCCTCATCGCGTCCTGGGCCGAGGGCGGCTTCGGCTCCGAGGAGTTCGGCCGCATCAGGTGCCTGCTCACGCGCGCCAACCGGCAGCCGGCCGTCGCCAACTACCTGCGCCGGCCCGGCGAGGCCGCGTACCGGCCCATGGCCCTCGACGTCCTGACGATCGTGGACGGCCTCGTGGCCGACATCGTCACCTTCCCGCCGGCGGTCTTCCCCTCGTTCGGCCTGCCGCCCTCCCTGGACGACCCCGCCGCGGCGTAGACGCCGTGGAGGAGTTCCCGGGCCGCCGTCCAAGAAGCGGACAGCGTCCCGAGGCCATCGCGAGGGAGAGACCGTGAGCAGCCGGACCCGACCGCCCGAATTCGACGTCGACTGGGAGGAGCCGGTCACCAGGCCCCCCCGGCGCCGCCGCCCACCCGCGCCGCCCCGGCAGGTGCGGCGGTTCGGCCTGCCGATCGTCGGGGCCGCGCTCTTCGTCGGGCTGGTGGTGGGCTACCTGGTCAGCTCCGGCAGCGGCGGCACGACCACGATCACCGAGACGAAGACCGTGACCGCGCCGGCGGCCGCCCCGGCGCCCGCGGCCGCCAGCGGGCCCGCCTCGCGGGCGGGCATCAGCCTCGTGGTCCTCAACGGCTCGGACGAGGCCGGCCTGGCCGGCAGCACCGCCGAGGAAGCCCGGACCCTCGGCTACGAGCAGGTCACCGAGGGCAACGCGCCGGCGCCGGAGGCGACGGACCGCGTCCTCTACCAGCGCGGCGCCGCCGCCGAGGCGCGCCAGGTCGCCGACGACCTGGGCCTGCCCGACCCGGTGCGCCTGCCCACGGGCGACCCGATCAACGACGCCGTCGACTCCAGCGCCCAGGTGATCGTGGCTCTCGGCCCCACCGGCCTGGCCGCCCCGGACGATGCCGGCGCGGCGGGGACCGGACTGGACCAGCCCGACGCGGCCGCCCCGCCCGCGGACGCCACCGCGCCGGCCGACGTCTCGCCACCCGAGTGACAAATGCGGATGGCCGCCTCTTGCGGGCGGCCATGCGCGCCTCCGGGCCCTGGCCGGGCCCTCCGGCAATCGGCGGCACCGCCTTCGGCGGGGCGGGCCGCCTCGAACTGCACCGAGTTCGCCAAATTCGCCGCGGTCTGACGGCACGAGAAGGTCGAGGGCAGCCCCGCGCCCTAGCGGCGCGCGGGGCTGCCCGGCGCCCGGACCCTCCTTCACGGGCGCCTCGTCAGACGGCCATCGGCACGCGCTGCACCAGCCGGATCTGGTTGCCGGAGGGGTCGCGGAGGGCCGCGTCGATGCCGTAGGGCACCTGGGTCGGCGGCTGCTGGAACTCGACGCCGCGCGCCCGCAGCTCCTCGTAGGTCTCCTGGCAGTCGTCGCAGCCGAGGATGAAGCCGCCGGCCTTGCCCTGGGCGACGAAGCGCAGGACGTCGGCGGCGGTCTCGTCGTCGAAGAGCGGCGGGCCGGGGACGTTCAGCGTGAAGGCCACGTCGGGTGAGCCGGGCGGGCCGACGGTGAGCCAGCGGTAGCCGGCGAACTCCTCGAGGGTCACGTCCTCGCGGATCTCGAAGCCCAGCTGGCCGGCGTAGAACGCGAGCGCGTCGTCCAGGTCGTGGACCCACAGCCCGACGTGGGCGAGTCGGAGCGCCATCGGGGAACCTCCAAGCGTCGATGAGTCAACGCAGGGGACGCTAGACCGTCGCCCCCACCCCGGTCTTCTCCGAAACTGCTCGCCCGCGCGGCCGGGTCCACGCCATCAGCACGCAGGTCGGCAGGGGGGCGAAGCTGCCGGCCGGAGGGTGGGCGGCGCGGTAATCGGTCGGCGTCTCGCCGAAGGTGCGCTTGAACGACGTCGTGAACGAGCCGACGCTGGCGAGCCCCACCTCGGCGCAGATCCGCGCCACGGAGTGGTCGGTGCCGCGCAGGAGCGCGGCGGCCCGCTCCATCCTGCGGGTGAGCAGGTACTGGTGCGGCGTCTCGCCGAAGGCGCGCCGGAAGGAGCGCGCGAAGTGGGCCGGCGACGCGTGCGCGGCCCGCGCGAGCGCCTCGACGTCGAGCGGCTCCGCGTAGCGCGCGTCGATCAGGTCCTTCGCGCGCAGCAGGTGGCGGTCCGGCGGGAGGGGCGCCATCGGGTGGATTGTGCCACCGGGACGCGCGTGAGGCCGGGCACGCGAGACCGTCGTATCGTCGTGCTTCCGAAACCCCCTAACCGAACGGGGGTTCTCGTTGACCGGCGGGAGTGGTCGTAATGGGCCTTCGCCACGTAGAAAGCCCGACGTGCTCCGGCGCACCCTGACGCTCATCGTCCCCCTCGTCCTCCTGACGCTCCCCGCGGCCGCGGCTGCCGCGCCGGCGATCTCGGGGAGCGACGGGCGGGTCTGGGGCGCCGCGGATCCGGCGCCCTCGTACACCGTCAGCAGCTCCACCGGTGCGCGGGTGCAGTGGCGGCTCGACGGCGGTGAGTGGAGCGCGCCGCGAGGATCCCCGGTCGTCGTGACCCTCGACCCGATCGCCGACGGGGAGCACGCCCTCTGGGCCCGCGAGGCGCCGCTTCTGCCGGTCCTCCCGCCCGGCGACCCCGTGCAGCGTCGCTTCCGGGTCGACACGGCGCCGCCGGAGATCGAGATCGCCGAGCCGCGCCAGGGCGCCGTCTACGGGCTGGGCCAGCGGGTGACGGCGCGGTACGCCTGCGAGGGGGCGGTGACGTGCGCCGGCACGGTCGCCGACGGCCAGCCCCTGCCGACCGACCGCAGCGGCCCGGCCGCCTTCACGGTGCGGGCGGCCGACGACGCGGGGAACCAGGCGAGCGCGCGGGTGGACTTCTCCGTCGCGTCGACCGCCGATCCGGGCGGCACCTCACAGGTCATCCGCGTCGGGCCGGTCCCCGAGCCCGCGCTGTCGCCCCTCAGGCCGACCACCCGCAGCGCCCGCCGCCTTGCGCCGCCGGCGGGCGCCCGCCTCACCACCCTGCGCCCGGTGCTGAGCTGGCGGCCCCGGGCGGGGGCCCGCCTCTACAACCTGCAGCTGTTCCTCCTCGACGGGACGGCGCCGCGCAAGATCCACTCGGCGTTCCCCGCGTCGGCGCGCTACCGGGTGCCCCGGGGGGTGCTCGGCTTCGGGCGGCGCTACCTCTGGAGGGTCTGGCCCTACCTGGCGGACGGCTACACGAAGGCGCCGGTCGGCGTCAGCTTCTTCGACATCGGCCGCCCGGTCCGCCTGAGCGCCCGCCAGCTCGCCGTCAACCAGCGCATCGCCCAGGCGGCCGTGCGCCGCATCGCCGCGATCGAGCGCTGGCTCGACGAGGGCTTGACGACCGGCGACCTCCGCGACGGCGGCCTGGGCCGCTCGGACTTCACGGGCGCCGTGACCCTCTCGGGCTCGGGCGCGCCGATCGCCAACGGACTTGCGAGCCCGCGGCCGCTGGCGGAGCCGGCCCCGCCATCGCGGAGGGGCGCCCGGGTCGCCGTGACCCCACGGCAGCTGCTCGTCAACCAGCGCATCTCCCAGGCGGCCCTGCGCCGAGCCGTCGCGCTCGAGCGCCGCCTGTCGGGCGGGCTCACCGGCGGCGACCTCCGCGAGGGCGCGGTCACGGCGTCCAAGCTGGCGCCCGGGCTATCGGTGACCGGGGCCGGCCTCGGGGGGCCGGGCGCGCCGCCGAGCACCACCCGGCTCCCGCGCAACCCCCGTCGCG
>DATAGF010000245.1:0-4298 GCA_036257075.1 Miltoncostaeaceae bacterium | reverse complement strand
GTCCCGAGGCCCGGCAGCTCGAAGCTCCCGCCGCCGGAACGCCGCGCGACCTCCTCGTCGCCCTCCGAGATGGCGGCCGAGATCCAGAGGGCGGGCGAGTGCTCGGTGAGGCCCATCAGGGCCGTGACCAGCCCGCCGCCGCCCCGCAGGCGCTCGAGCTCTCCGTCCGCGCGGCGGGCGAAGGTGATGGGGCCGCGGTTCGAGACGAGGATCAGCGGCGCCTCCCGGCCCATGTCAGGACTCCGACAACCTCGTGAAGATGCCGAGCCAGTCGCGCAGCAGGCGCGGCGTGAGAAAGTCGTGGCGGACGTGCTGCTTGCCGCGCCTGGCCATCGCGCGCGCCTCCTCCCGGTCCTCGAGCAGCTGGATCGTCCGCTGGGCGGTCTCCTCGGGGGAGTTGACCAGGAAGCCGCGCTCGCCGTCGACAATCTGCAGGGGGATGCCGCCGACATTGCCGGCCACGGTTGGGCGCGCCTTCCAGAGCGCCTCGGTCACCGTGAGGCCGAAGCCCTCCTTGATGGACTTCTGGACGACGACGTCCGCCTGGGTCTGGAACGCGTTCACCTCGACCGCGCCGACGTTGTTGAGGTTCGACAGGATGTAGATGTCCTGGTCGTCCCCGGCGTAGTCCATGGTGCTCTGGAAGAACTCCCAGCCCTCGGGGTCGTCCGTCGCCATGGAGCCGACCAGGGCGAGCTGGAGGTCCGGGAAGCGCTCCTTGACGATGCGGTAGGCGTCGATCACGCCGAGCGGGTCCTTCCAGGGGTCGAAGCGCGAGACCTGCAGCATGAGCGGCCGCTCGATGTCGAGGCCGAACTGGTCGACGATGTAGGCGGCGTCCTCCGGCGACAGGGACATGTTCTTCGGCGAGAGCGGGTCGATGGCGGGGGGCATCACCACCGGGTCGGGCAGCCGGGCGCCCAGCGGGATGTAGCGGGCCATGTGGAACACCGAGAGGTCGTACTGCTCGAGCATCGGCAGCAGGAAGTCGAGCACCTCGGGGTTCGGCTCCGAGAGGTCGATGTGGCAGCGCCAGATCCACTTGGCGTGGTTCTCGGCGGCGTGCATCCGGAAGGCGGCCGGCTGGGGATCGTGGATCACGATGAAGTCGTACTCGTCCGAGAGCCCCCCGACGTTCATCAGGTTGTAGCGCTCGAAGACGGCTTTGTCCGCCTCGCTCAGCCCGCGCGGGTCGCCCTGCAGCGCGTTGTGCATCTGCTTCGTGACGTGGAAGAACTCGTCGCGCCCGTACATGACCTTCCAGTCGGCCTTCAGCCCGGCGTCGTTCATCAGCGGGACCAGGCTGTAGAGGATCTCCGCGACGCCCCCGCCGAAGCTGGTGGCGTTGACGTGCAGCACCCGCTTGCCCTCGAGGGGGCCGGCCAGCGACCGGATGTCGGCCATCAGGTCGCGCGACACGATGCTGTGGTAGTCGGCCAGCGACTTGTGGCCGACGTTGACGCTTCGGATCACGCGGGGACCCCCATGCCGTGTACGAGCCCCGGGCGCGTGGGGCGACGTGTGACACTCTATCCGCCGCCGCCGCGCCCGACGGCGGACCGCCGACCGTGCTGAACGCCCGCCTCTATCGCACCTGCTGGCTGGTCGCGGGCGTCGCCCTCGTGGTCGCGCTCCTGACCCTCGAGACCCCCGACTCGGGTCCCGAGCCGCCGCTGCCGTCGGCGATCGACGGCGAGGCGGCGCTCGAGATCAACAGCCAGCTCGCGGCCATCGCGCCGGAGCGGCCGCCGGGGTCGGGACCGGACCAGGCGGCGTCGCGCTGGATCCAGGGCCAGCTCGCGCAGGTGCCGGGGGCGGCGGGGCGCGTCCAGGTGCAGGACCTGGTCGCCGACGACGGCGGCGAGCAGGTGCGCCTGGACAACCTCTACCTGGTCGTCCCCGGGGCCGCCGCCGGCCGCACGCGGCCCGGCATCCTGGTGGTCGCGCCCCGCGACACGCCGACGGGGGTGTCGGCGGGCACGAGCTCAACGGCGGTGATGCTGAGCCTGGCCCGCGCGTCGGCGACCTCGCGCCACCAGCGCCCCCACCTCTTCGTGTCGACCGACGGCAGCACGGTGGGCAACGCCGGCCTGCGCTGGTTCCTCGAGCGCTTCTCGTCCTTCCCGATCGCGGCGGCGATCGTCCTCGACGCGCCCGGGGAGGTGGAGGGGGACGCCGTCCACATCTGGTCGGACGGCCGCACCGACCGCCAGGCGCTGCGGCTCGGCCTCCTCGCCGAGCGCTCGGTCGAGCGCGCCGGGGGGCGCAGCGTCGGGGCGCCCGCGCTCGGGGGCCAGCTCATGCGCATGGCCGTCCCCCAGACCTTCGGCGACCAGGGCCCGGCGATCGCCGGCGGCCTGCCCGCCGTGGCGCTGTCGGGCCGGGGGGAGTCGCCCCTGCGGCCCGGGGCGGAGCCCACCGCCGAGCGCCTCGGGATGGTCGCCAACGCGGCCAACGACCTGCTGCTGACGCTCGACGCGAGCCCCCAGGTGCCGGCGCCGGACGGCGGCCTCGAGCTGGCGGGCAAGCTGCTGCGCCCGACCGTCGTGCGGCTGGCGCTGCTGCTGCTCGCCCTGCCGATCATCGTGTGCGCCGTCGACGCGGTCGCCCGCACCCGCCGCGCGAGGGTCTCCCTGGCCGACGGCCTGCGCGCGGTCGGCCTGCGCGCCGCCGTGCCGCTGGTCGCGGTCGTGGCGGGCTACCTCCTGTCGCTCGCCGGGATCCTCCCGCGCCCCGCCGCCGGCGAGCCGCCCCTGCCCGCCGAGGCCTCTTTCGGGGCCGCGGCCGGCCTCGGCCTGGTCCTGACGATCGCCGCGGGGGCCGCCGTCTGGTGGCTCTGGGCGCGCCGACGGCTGCGGCGGCTCGGGACGACGCCGCCCGTCGAGGCCGCGGCGGCCCTCGGGGCCCTGGCCGTGCTGCTGATCGTCCTCTGGCTGGTCAGCCCCTACGCGCTGGTCATCGCGCTCCCGGCGGCGCACGCCGCCCTGGTGGCCACCTCGGCCCGCCGCCGCTGGCACATCGCGGTCCTCGTCGCCATCGCGCTCGCGCCCGTGCTCGCGCTGGCGATCTCCACGGCCGGGCGGCTCGACTCGAACCCGGTCTTCGCCCTCTGGTACCTGCTGGCGACCGCCCTCGACGGGTCGCGCGGCGCGCCCGGGGTGATCCTGGCCGCGCTGATCGGCGCGTGCCTGTGGTCGCTGGCGGCGCTGGTCGCGTTCCGCGCCTCGAAGGGGGCCCTGTCGCCCACCGGCACGCCGCCCCGCCGCCGCCGCCCGCCGCGCATCCGCGTGCAGATCGACCGGGCTCCAGCGTCCCGCGGGGAGCCGCCGGACCGCTGGTAGGATCGCGCGGTTGGCCGCCCGCCTCGCCTTCGTCTCCGTGGTCGTCCCGGTCTACAACGAGCGCGAGTCCGTGCGCCCGCTCTGCGAGGAGCTGCTCGGCGTGCTGCGCGGCCTGGGGCGGCGCTCCGAGGTGCTCTTCGTCGACGACGGCTCGACCGACGGGACCTCGGAGGCCCTCGCCGACCTCGCCGCCTGCGAGCCCGAGGTCATCGTCGTCCGCCTGCGCCGCAACTTCGGCAAGGCCGCCGCCCTGATGGCCGGCTTCCGCGAGGCCCGCGGCGACGCCGTCGTCACGATCGACGGCGACCTCCAGGACGACCCGGCCGAGATCCCGCGGCTGCTCGCCGAGCTCGAGGCGGGGGCCGACCTGGTGAGCGGCTGGAAGCGCGACCGCAAGGACCCCGTCGGCAAGCGCGCCGCGTCGAGGGTCTTCAACGGCGTGACCTCGCGAATGTCCGGCGTCGGGCTGCACGACCTCAACTGCGGCTTCAAGGCCTACCGCTCCGAGGTGGTCGAGTCGCTCGCGCTGACCGGCGACCAGTACCGCTACATCCCGGTGCTCGCCGCCGCGGAGGGCTTCCGCGTCAGCGAGGTCCCGGTCAACCACCGGCCGCGCGTCCACGGGCGCAGCAAGTACGGCTTCGAGCGCTACCTGCGCGGCTTCCTCGACCTGCTGACAATCCTCTTCATCGGGCGCTTCCGCCAGCGGCCGATGCACCTCTTCGGCGGGGTGGGGATGCTGTTCATCGTCACCGGCGTCGTGATCTGCGCCTACCTGGCGATCCTTCGGCTCGCCGGCGAGGCCATCGGCGGCCGGCCCCTGCTGCTGCTGGGCGTGCTGCTGATCGTGGTCGGCGTCCAGCTCTTCACCATCGGGCTGGTCAGCGA
Organism: Miltoncostaeaceae bacterium; assembly: GCA_036257075.1. Lineage (GTDB taxonomy): Bacteria > Actinomycetota > Thermoleophilia > Miltoncostaeales > Miltoncostaeaceae > DATAGF01. Next base: position 69 of record DATAGF010000245.1, on the reverse strand, counting down.
GATGGTCCAGCGGTACCACCTGCGCCCCCAGGACGAGGAGGCGCGGTCGCGCGTCGAGCGGGTGATCCG
>DATAGF010000237.1:0-1564 GCA_036257075.1 Miltoncostaeaceae bacterium | reverse complement strand
CGGCACGACGACGCCGAGCCTGCGCATCTCGGGGCAGCTCTTCGGCCCCCAGAGCGCGATCCCGGCCGCCATCGCCCCGCTGACGTCCGCGGTCGCCCCGGTCTCGATGACGAGCGGGACCAAGAACTACGCCGAGGCGATCTCGTTCTGGGCCCAGTGCACCCAGTACGCCGCCGCCCAGTGCGCCCGCCAGGAGGAGAACCCAGACGGCGAGGTCCCGCGGCGCAACTTCTGGGGCAAGTCGCAGTACGTCGACCGGCCCATGCCGTCGGCGGCGGGCGCCGTCATCCGCGACTTCATCGACCGGCGCCAGGCCGACAGCGCCCTCGGCCTCGGGGAGATCCTCCTCGACTCCTACGGCGGCGCGCTCAACCGGCCGGCGCCCGGCGCGACCGCCTTCGTCCACCGCGACAACCTGTTCTCGATGCAGTACGTCGTCTACTGGGACGACCCGTCCGGCGAGGACGCGAGCGTCGCCTGGATCCGCGCCTTCCACCGGGCGATGGCGCCCTACGCCTCCGGGCTCGCCTACCAGAACTACATCGACCCAGACCTCGAGACCTGGCGGGCCGCCTACTACGGGCGCAACTACCCCCGCCTCCTCGACGTGAAGCGGCGCTACGACCCCGATCACGTGTTCCGCTTCGCCCAGGGGGTGGGCGCCCCCCGGGACGGGTCGGGCCCTCAGTCGAAGGCGGCGTAGCCCCGCGGGGCGAGGGTGAGGAGGTCGCCGGCCATGATGCCGGCGTCCGAGACCGTGTAGAGCGCGTCGCCCACCACCAGCGCGCGGCGCACCTGGGCCGTCCCGGGGTGGCGCACGCGGGCGATCGGCGTGATCCCGGTCTCGCGCGAGACCGTCAGGCCGACGGCGGCCGCGCCGCCGTCGTTGGCCGTGATCGGCAGGGCCAACAGCCGCGTCGCCGGCCACCAGAGCACGGCGTGGTGGTCCGACTCGGCCTCGCTCCAGTCGCCGTCGAGGGCGCGCTGGGCGAGGCGGCGCGGCGCCGACGGGTCGGAGACGTCGAAGAGCGAGACCTGGGTGCCGAGGGTGCGGCCGGCGTCGTCGGCGGCCTGGCCGATCCCGATGAGGGTCGTCTCGTCCACCGGGTGCAGGTAGCTCGAGAAGCCCGGGATCTTCAGGGCGCCGCCGACCGTCGGCCGGGCCGGGTCGGACAGGTCGAGGGCGTAGAGCGGGTCGGTCTGGCGGAAGGTCACGACGTAGCCCCGGTCGCCGATGAAGCGGACGGCGAAGATCCGCTCGCCGCGGCCGAGGCCGCCGACCCGCCCCACCCGGGCCAGCCGGCCCTCGCGCTCGGCGAGCACCGTGACGCTGCTCTGGCTCGTCTCGTCCTGGCCGCTCCACCAGGCCGGCTCCTCGGTGGCGGCGGCCCGCAGGTAGCCGTCGTGCTCGGACATGGAGAACTGGTTCAGCAGGTAGCCGCTCACGGCGCCGCTGGCGCGGTAGGTCGTGCGCGCCGGGTCGGAGGCGTCGAGCTTGTGGATCAGGGTCGTGCCCGCCGGCGGCTCGTCGGCGGCCGCGAGCGCCGGGTCGGCCCAGCGGGAG
>DATAGF010000236.1:0-2842 GCA_036257075.1 Miltoncostaeaceae bacterium | reverse complement strand
ATAACGCAAGGTGGCCACTTGGCCTCGCGCGGTTGGTCAATTGGCCAGTCCTGGGTGTCCCGAGTGGCCGATGGAGCTCAGAACGGGCCCTGCGGCCCGTCGAGGCCCGCTCGCCCGCGCCTGTTCGGGCGGCGCGGCGGCCGGCGTGGGGCCTCGAAGCGGCCAAGTGGCCACGCGTGGGGCGGCCAAGTGGCCACGCGTGGGGCGGCCAAGTGGCCAAGTGTCCAGCGGCCAATTGGCCAGCGGGGCGACGGCCAGGTGGCCACTCGAGCGGGGGGCGCCCGATCGCCGGGCGGTGTGAGAAGATCGACCGCCCGTGGACCTCCGCCACCTCGTGACGCTCCGCACGGTGGTCGACAAGGGCTCCTTCTCCCAGGCCGCGGAGGAGCTCGAGATCTCCCAGCCCGCCGTGTCGTTCCAGATCCGCGCCCTCGAGGAGCGCCTCGGGCAGCGGCTGCTCGACCGCAGCGGCCGCCGGGTGACGGTGACCGAGGCCGGCGAGGTCGCCTACCGCTACGCCAAGCGGATGATCGGCCTCGAGGCCGAGCTGGAGCGCGAGATGGGGGAGATCGGGACGCGGGTGGCCGGCCGCCTCGTGCTCGGGTCGTCCACCGGGCCGGGCGAGCTGCTGCTGCCGCGGCTGCTCGGCGCGTTCCACGCCGCCTACCCGGACGTGCGCGTCAGCCTGATGGTCAGCGACACCCAGACGGTCTGCGAGCGGGTGCTCGACGACGAGCTGGAGCTGGGGGTCGTGGGCGCGGCGCGGCCGCAGCGGGGCCTCGAGTTCGAGCCCTTCCTCCGAGACGAGCTCGTGGTGATCGTCCCGCCGGCCCACGCCCTCGCGGACCGGGACTCGGTCACCCTGGAGGAGCTGGTCGCCGAGCCGATGCTCCTGCAGCAGGAGGGCTCGGGCGTGCGGTCGGTCGTCGAGGCGGCCCTCCGCGAGGGCGGCCTGCGCGACCGGGACCTGCACATCGCGATGGAGCTCGGCTTGCAGCAGTCCGTGAAGGCGGCGGTGCTTGACGGGTTCGGCATTACGGTGATCTCGAAGCTGGCCGTGGAGCGCGAGGTCGCCGAGGGCAGCCTGGTCGCCCTGCCCCTCGAGGGTCCCGGCCTCGAGCGCCACTTCTTCTCGGTGCGCCACGCGGGCCGGACGCCGAAGCGGGTCACCTCCACGTTCCTGGAGTTCGCGCGAGCCGAGCTGGGCGAGATCGCGGCGGCATAAGGCGCGCTTATTGGAAGCATTGGAGCCAGTCGGCTAGGCTCGCGCGGTGTCGAGGTCCAGTGACGCGCGCGCCGACGTGCTCGTGGTCGGGTCGGGCGGCGCCGGGATGTCGGCCGCCCTGGCCGCCCGCGCCGCGGGCGCGAGCGTGGCCCTGGTGACCAAATCGGCTCTGGGGGCCGGCAACACCGGCCGCGCCCAGGGGGGCATCCAGGCGGCGATCGGCGACGACGACTCCACGGAGTCGCACTTCGAGGACACCTTCGCCGCCGGGCACCGCGCCGCGCGGCCCGAGCTGGTGCGCGGGCTCACGGAGGGCGGCCCCGAGGCGATCGCGTGGCTCGAGTCGCTCGGCGTCGCCTTCAGCCGCGATGACGGCCGCCTGCGGCTGCTGCGCTGCGGCGGAGCGAGCCGCAAGCGCCTCCTGCAGGCCGGCGAGCGCACGGGCGCGGAGATGGTCAAAGCGCTGCGAGCGGCCGTCCGGGCGAGCGGGGCCGAGGTCCGCGAGGCGACCACGCTGGCGGAGCTCGCGCCGCACGGCGACGGGTGGGTCGCCACGCTCGCGCCCGGCGGCAACGGCGAGCGCGCCACTCTGCGCGCCGGGGCCGTCGTGCTCGCCGCCGGCGGCGGGCTGCGCGGGGAGGCCGACGCCCTGGGCGTGGGCAGCACGAACCACCCCGACGCCACCCCGGAGGTGCTGCGGATGGCGCTCGAGCTCGGCGCCGAGGGGCGAGAGGTCGATTCGTGGCAGCGCCACCCGACCGGCTCGGTGTGGCCGGACGCGCTGGCAGGCTACGCCCTGCCGGAGACGACGCGGGGCTACGGGGCGACCCTCCACGACGCCGACGGCGGGCGCTTCGTCGACGAGCTCGCGCCGCGCGACGTGGTCGCCCAGGGCATCATCGACGCCGTCGAGGAGGGCCGCGGGGCCGCCGCGCCGGACGGTCGCGTCGGGGTCTGGCTCGACACGCCCGCCATCGACCGCGAGAACGGCGCCGGCTTCACGGCCGAGCGGCTGGCCTACGTCCACAGGCGCTACCTGAAGGCGGGCGTCGACATCACGCGCGAGCGAGTGCTCGTCTACCCGGTGCTGCACTACCGCAACGGCGGCTTGGCGATCGACGAGCGGGCGGCCACGACGCTGCCGGGCCTCTTCGCCGCCGGCGAGATCGCCGGCGGCGTCCACGGCTCGAACCGCCTGATGGGCAACTCGCTGCTCGACACGGTCGTCTACGGGCGGCGCGCGGGCGCCTCGGCCGCGGAGGCGGCGGCGTGACGGTCGACGTGGGCTCCGTCAGCACCGACCTCGGGACCGCCCCGGGCGCCGGCTTCCTCTCGCTCCCGGGCCGGCCGCCGCGGCCGCGCCAGGTCGGCGTGACCCACGTCATCGACAAGGGCCTGAGCCTGGCGGCGGTGGAGGGGGTCCTCGAGGCGAGCGGCGACTACGTCGACATCGTGAAGCTCGGCTGGGGCACGGCCTACGTCACGCGCAACCTGCGCGACAAGCTGGCCCTGTACCGCGACGCCGGCGTGCCCGTGGTCCTCGGGGGGACCTTCTGGGAGGTCTGCCAGTCACAGCACAAGCTGGACGACTGGCGCCGCTGGGTCGCCGAGCTCGGG
>DATAGF010000234.1:0-2691 GCA_036257075.1 Miltoncostaeaceae bacterium | reverse complement strand
CCCGACTTCGCCGCGTTCCTGGCCAGCTTCGGCACGTCGCGGTTGCGGGGCCAGCGGGTGCGCGCCGCGGAGCTGATGGCGCGGTGAGCTGGACGCCGCAGGAGCTGATGACGGTCTCGGCCAGCCGCCTGCTGCGGGACCACCGGGCGGTGTTCGCCGGGGTGGGCGTGCCGCTGCTCGCCTCGGTGCTGGCCAAGCGGCGCCACGCGCCCGACCTCACCATCGTGCTGGAGGGCGGCATCATCGGCCCGCGCATGCTGGCGGGCAGGCTGCCGATCTCCACCAACGAGATGCGCGCCGCGCGGCACGCGACCATGCTCACGCCCATCACCGACGTCTTCCTGCTGGCGCAACGCGGCTTCCTCCACTACGGCTTCCTCGGCGCCGCTCAGATCGACGCGCACGGCAACATCAACACCAGCTTCATCGGCCCGGTCGGGCGGCCGCGCGTCCGCCTGCCCGGCACGGGCGGCGCCAACGACATCGCCTCGCTCTGCAACGAGGTGCTGGTGGTCACCGCCCACGAGCCGCGCCGCTTCGTCGAGCGGGTCGACTTCGTGACCAGCCCGGGCCACCTCGGCGGCGGGGACGCCCGCGACAAGGCCGGCCTGGTCTCCCAGGGGCCGAGCACCGTCGTCACCGACCTGGCCCTGCTCGACTTCGAGCCGGGGAGCAGGCGGATGCGCTTGCGCGGCCTGCAGCCCGGCGTCAGCGTGAAGGACGTCCGCGCTCACACCGGCTTCGAGCTGCTCGTCCATCCGGAGGTGTACGAGCTGGAGCCGCCGGCAACGACCGACCTGGAGATCCTGCGGGAGCTGGACGCCGGTGCCGCGGCGGAGGAGTGAGGAGCAGCCTATGGGAACCATCGAACGCGGGCGGCGGGTCGGGCTGCTCGTCCCGTCCTCGAACACCGTGATGGAGCCGGACCTCTGGGCCGCCCTGCCGCCCGGTGCGACGCTGCACACCGCGCGCATGTACCTGGAGGACACCACGCCGGAGGGCGAGAGCCGCATGCTCGATGAGCACGCGCTCCCGGCCGCGCGCGACCTCGCCACCGCCCGGCCTGACCTGATCGTCTTCGGCTGCACCAGCGCGGGGGCACTGCGAGGCAACCACTACGACGCCGAGCTGTGCGCACGCATCAGCGAGCTGTCCGGGGTGCCCACCGTCAGCGTGATCGCCGCGGTCAGGCAGGCGATCGTCGGCCACGGCGCGCGGCGCGTCGGGGTGGTCACGCCGTACGTGGACGCGCTCAACCGCCCGATCAGGGAGAGCCTCGAGGCCGACGGCGTGGAGGTGGCGAGGATCGACGGGCTGGGGATCGCCGACAACTTCGAGATCGCCAGGGTCCCGGCGGCGCGGATCTGCGACTTCGCCGAGCAGACGCTGCACGGGCTCCCCATCGATCTGGCGTTCGTGTCGTGCACCAACTTCCCGGCCTACTCGGCCCTGCCGGAGCTGGAGCGACGCCTGGGCCGCCCCGTGGTCACCAGCAACCAGGCGGCCATCGCCGCGGTGCTCGCGCTCCTGGACGCCGCCCCGGCGGGCCGGGGCGGGTGAGCGATGGTCGCGGCCCCGTTCGGCTACGAGTGCGTGTCCTCCTTCGAGGAGGCCGCCCAAGCGCTGCAACGGCGGGGCGAGGACGCCAAGATCATCGCCGGCGGCCAGAGCTTGGTCCCGATGCTCAACCTCAGGTTGGCCCGGCCGGCGTGGCTGGTCGACATCAACCCGGTCGGCGCCGGCCCGATCGAGGACCACGGCGGGTACCTGCGCCTGCCCGCACTCACCCGGCACCACGCCATCGAAGAGTCCGACGTGGTGCGGCGGCGCTGCCCGATCCTAGCCGAGGCGGCAGCGCGAGTCGGCAACGTCCGCACCCGAACGCGCGGCACCATCGGCGGCAGCCTCGCCCACGCCGACCCGGCCGCCGAGCTGCCCTGCGTGGCGGTCGCGCTGGGCGCGGAGGTCACCGCGCGGGGGCCGGACGGCGCCCGCGACGTGGCAGCCGGCGACCTGCTGGTGTCGTACCTGACCACCACGCTGGAGCCCGACGAGGTCGTCGCCGAGGTGCGCGTCCCCACCCTCGGGCCGCGCAGCGGCTGGTCGTTCCTGGAGATGAGCCGCCGCAGCTCGGACTGGATGGTGGTCGGCGTGGCCGCCGTGGTGGAGCTGGACGACGACGGGACGGTCGCGGCCGGTTCGGTCGCGTTCGGCGGCGTGGCCGAGCGTCCCTGGCCCGTCCCGGCGGAGGTGCTCGCGGACCTGCTCGGCGCGGCGCCCGAGGAGGCGCTGCTCCAACGGGTGGCGGAGCGGGCGGCCGCCATGCTCCACCCCGACGACGACGTCCACGCCTCCGGCCCGTACCGGCGGCGCCTCGCCGCGGTCCTCGGCCGGCGGGCACTGGCCGAGGCGGCGGCGCGGGCACGCGGCGACGGGGGATCGGCGCCGTGAGCGGCCCTACCAGGCTGCCCGCGACATTCACGGTCAACGGCGAGCAGCGGGAGGCATGGGTGTTCCCGCACGACAGCCTCCTCGACGTGCTCCGGGACGTCCTCGGCCACCACGAGGTCCGCTACGGCTGCGGCGAGGGGGTGTGCGGGACCTGCACGGTCCTGCTCGACGGCGAGCCGGTCAGTGCCTGCCTGTTGCTCGCGGTGCAGGCCGACGGCCACTCGCTGCTGACCGTTCGCG
>DATAGF010000216.1:0-4931 GCA_036257075.1 Miltoncostaeaceae bacterium | reverse complement strand
GTGTACTTGATCGCCAGGAAGACGACCAGGGACGCGGTGAAGGTGAAGCCGATCGTGGCCAGGACGCCGTAGAACTGCACCCAGAGCTGGTGGCCGCTGCCGGTGTAGAACAGGCCGCCCTCGCCCACCGCCAGCGCGGTCGCCCGCTCCTCGGTGGCGAAGAGGCCGACCGCCAGGGTGCCCCAGATGCCGGCCATGCCGTGCACCGGGAGGGCGCCCACCGGGTCGTCGACCTTGATCTTGTCGACCGCGACCACGAGCGGCGGGACGATCAGGCCCGCGGCCAGGCCGATCACGACGGCCGCCCACGGCTCCACGAACGCGCAGCCGGCCGTGATCGCGACCAGCGCGGCGATGGCCCCGTTGCCCATCTGCGACACGTCGAGGGTCCTGAACATGATCAGCGAGCTGACCGTGGCGCCGATGATCCCGGCCGCCGCCGCCAGGTTGGTGTTGACCGCCACGTCGGCAAAGTTGACGCCGATCGCGTTCAGGAACGAGCCGGGGTTGAAGCCCATCCAGCCGACCCACAGGATGATCACGCCGAGGATCATCAGCGGGATCGAGTGGCCCGGGATGGGCACCGCCTTCCCGTCGCGGAACTTCCCGATGCGCGGCCCCAGCACGATCGCGCCCGCGGCCGCCGCGAGCGCGCCCTGCAGGTGGACGATGGACGAACCGGCGAAGTCCTGGAAGCCGTCCTGCAGCAGCCAGCCGCCGCCCCACGTCCAGTGGGCGACGATCGGGTAGATCAGCCCCGTGAAGAAGATCGCGAAGATCACGTAGCCGATGAACTTCGTGCGGTCGAGCATGGCGCCGAACACGATCGCCAGGGAGACGGCGCAGAAGACCACCTGGAAGAAGTAGGTGACCTCGAAGTTCGTCGCGCTGTAGGCGAGCGACGCGAAGTCGGTCGCCGGGTTGCCGTTGTCGAGGAACCAGCCGCTCGAGCCGAGGAAGTCGTTCCCGGTCCCGAACGCGATCGAGAAGCCGACCGCCCAGAACATCAGGAAGGCGATCGACACGTTGATGAGGATCTTCCCCATCACCGCGCCGGCGTTCTTCATGCGCGAGAGCCCGACCTCGAGCATCGCGAATCCGGCCTGCATGAAGAGGACCAGGACTGCGGCGAAGAAGACGAAGGTGGAGTTGAGCGCGATGTCCGCGTCGCTCACGTCCTGGGCTGCAGCGAGGGCCGGGACCAGCAGCAGCAACACCGCCACCAGCACCGGCACGAGCCGGAATGACCTCAATCGCATCTACTCTCCTTGGGAAGCGGACGGCAGGCCCACCGGGCCACGATTGGGTTCAGGCTAAGGAGCCGCCGGCGGACGGGCTTTAGCCACGTGTACGAGCATTCGGCCCCCGGGTTCTCCATGTGGACAACACCCTGGGGGGACGTGACGGGCACCGGCCCGTTTCGCCGGCCGGCCGGTCCGTACAAGCGCAGCGCGGATGCCGGGTGCCGAGAGAGGAGCCCCCCGCGTCTCGTCCGAGCTCTCCAGCGCCACGCAGCGCCGGCCCGCGCGCGGACCCAGAGGCGGAGAAAGGTGCCCCGAGCTCTCAGGCTCCGGCCAGGAGGGCTCCCCGCTCCAGAAGCACCTCCGCCTCAAGGGCCATGCCCTCGCGGAGGTACCAGCCAGCCGCGTCGAGGGCGGCCACGGCTCGCCAGGGGTCCACGGCGGCGGCAACCTCGGGACGCCCATACCCCTCGAGCACCGCCCCCAGTACCTGCTCGGGAACGCGGTTGAGCTCGGCGAGGTAGGCGAGGTCCTCGGCGGGGTCGCCCATCCTCCAGAACTCCCAGTCGACCAGGGACGGGCCCTCGGGGCCCCAGACGAGGTTGGCCTCGACGAGGTCGCCGTGGAGCAGGCGGAAGGGGTCGGGCTCGGCTCGGGGGGGCAGGGGCGCGGCGAGGGCGCGGCGGGCGAGGCCCGCGTGCGCGGTGCCCGCGAGCGCGGCCTCGGCGTCCTCGGCACGGCCGGCGCGGTAGGCCTCCAGCGAGCCGGCGGGCGACGGCCACCACCAGAGGACGCCCTCCCCAGCCCGCCGGACCTCGTGAACCTCGCGCAGGATGGCGCCGAGCCGGCTTGCGGCGGCGGGGTCGAGCCCGGCGAGCGGCCGCGGCTCTCCCGGGCAGCGGATCGTCACGAGGGTCCCGGGCCCCTCGGCGACCAGCCGCGGCGCCCAGGAGCGCCCGGCGACCAGCCGGAGCGCCTCGGCCTCGCGGGCCAGCGCCTCGGCCGGCCCACGCTTCTCCACCATCGGCTCCGGCCCGGCCAGCTCCCGGACGGTGAAGCGGGGGGCGGTCATGCGGGAAGCGTACGGCGGCCGTGGCGCGCGGCGGCCGGGATGTGCCACCGTTGGCGTGGGTGGTCCGACGCACGAAGATCCTCGCCACGCTCGGCCCCGCCACGGACGCTCCCGGCCGCCTCGACCAGCTCGTCGCGGAGGGGATGGACGGCGGGCGCATCAACTGCGCCCACGACGGGCCGGAGCAGTGGGCGCCGCGCGCAGCCGGCCTCCGGGCGGCCGCGGCCCGCGCCGGGCGCCCGCTCGCGCTGGTGATGGACCTCGCCGGCCCGAAGATGCGCCTCGGCGCGACGCCGGAGCGGAACGTCGCGCGCGGGGAGCGGCTGGTCTTCGCGGCGGGGGCGGGAGCGGCCGCGGGCGACGACGGCGACGGCGTGGTCCCGACCGCCTGGCCGGGGCTCGCCCAGGCCGTCACGGTCGGTCGCTCGGAGATCGTGATCGGCGACGGGACGCCCCGGCTGCGCGTGGTCGACGCCCGCCCCTCGGGGGGCACCGTCACCGCCGTCGTCGAGCGGCCCGGCCGCATCGGCCCGCGCAAGGGCATCTACGTGACCTACGCGCAGTCGCCGGCCTCGACCCTCGGCGACCAGGACCTGCTCGACCTCGAGGTGGCCTGCGAGCTCGACGCCGACGTCGTGGCGCTCTCCTTCGTCCGCTCGGGCCTCGACGTGCGGCGCCTGCGCGGGGCCCTCGGGGCGCTCGGCAGCGAGGCCCGCGTGATCGCCAAGATCGAGAAGGTGGAGGCCTTCGAGGCCCTTGACGAGATCATCGACGTCTCGGACGGCCTGATGGTCGCGCGCGGCGACCTGGGGGTGGAGGCCGGGGTCGCCCGGGTGCCGCTGATCCAGAAGGAGGTCATCCGGCGTGCCGGCGCGCAGGGCAAGCTGACGATCACCGCCACCCAGATGCTGGAATCGATGATCGCCCAGCCCGAGCCGACGCGCGCCGAGGCGACCGACGTGGCCAACGCGATCCTCGACGGCACGTCCGCCGTGATGCTCTCGGGCGAGACGAGCGTCGGGCGCTACCCGGCCGAGGCCGTGGCCGCGATGGCCGAGATCGCCGCCGAGGCGGAGGGAGGAGTGCCGCTGTCGGTCGGCCTGCTGACGCCCGTCGCGCGCCGGGCCGAGGCCGTCATGCAGTCGGCGGTCCACCTCGCCCAGCAGGTCGGGGCGGCCGCCCTCGTCGTGACGACCGTCAGCGGCGGCGCCGCCCGCGCGGCCTCCAAGTACCGCCCGCGGCTGCCGGTGATCGCCCTCTCCGAGGACCAGCGCGTCCGCCGCCAGCTCGCGCTCGAGTGGGGCGTGGTCCCGGGCAAGCTGCCACCCCGCCCGGCGTCGGCCGAGGAGCTGGCGGCGCTCATGCTCGCCCGCGCCCGCGAGGTGGGCGGCCTGGAGAGCCACGACCTGGTGGTCATCGTCCACGGCCCGCCCGGCGCCGGCGGCGGCCAGACCAACGCGATCGCGGTGCGCGCGATCCCCTAGATCCTCGGCCGGGCGTTCGGGACGCATCGCGTCCTCCCGATCGGGTGGCGCCCCGCCCCTGGGCGGCTCTCGTAGCATCCGACGATGGCGCCGCCCGCCGCACGATGGCTCGCACGGGGCGCCGCCGCGGCCGCCGCGGCGCTCGTCCTCGCCGGGTGCGGCGCCGGGGGCGGCGGCGCCGACCGGACCGAGCAGCAGCCGCCCGACCGGCTGACGGTCACCTTCTCCTTCGAGAGCGGGCCGTCGTTCCGGGTGTCGCTCGACTGCGGCATCGCCGACCGGACCGCCTGTGCCGAGATCCTGCAGGCGCTCGCCGAGGAGCGCGACCCGGAGCGGTGCGTGCCGATCGAGGCCTCCGGGTCGCGCATCGTCGTGCGCGGCACGATCGGCGGCGAGGACGTCGGCGCGGCCATCGACCGGCGCACCGACTGCGAGGCGCGCCTCTACGACCGGGTCAGGGCGGCGCTGTCGCCGTGAAGCAGCCGCTCGACGGCCGCGGCCGCGGCGGTCAGGTCCCCGGCCACCGCGTCGGCGGCCGCGAGCTCGGCGGCCGGGTGGGGGCCGGTCGCCACGGCGACGCACCTGGCGCCGCCGGCGCGCGCGCAGGCGATGTCGAGGGGGGTGTCGCCGACCACCACCACGCCGGCCGGCGGCTCGCCGGAGGCGGCCGCCCGGGCGAGCGCGATGGGCACCAGGGCATCGCGCCGCTCGTGGTCCGACCCGAAGGCGCCCTCGCCCTCGGGGAACCAGGACGCCAGGCCAGCCTGCGCGATCTTCGCCCGCGCGATCGGCTCGAGGTTGCCGGTGAGGAGCGCCAGCGCGCCCCCGGCCCGCCGCATGCGCCCGAGCGCCGCCGGGGCGGCCGGGGCGACCGCGGATCCGGGGTGACGCTCCTCCTCGGCCGGGTAGCGCGCCGCCGCGCGCGCCATCCACTCGGGCATCGCCGCGGTGATGGCGGCGTCGTCCACGCCGTGGCGGCGCAGCACGAGCCGCGCGATCTCCTGGTCGGTGCGGCCTCCGGGGCGGATCGCCGCCACGTCGGCGTCCTCGGCCGGCACGCCGTGCACATCGCGCATCGCCCCCACCAGCGCGGCGGTGTGCGCCTGGGGCGATCCCTGCAGGAGCGTCCCGTCG
>DATAGF010000213.1:0-9759 GCA_036257075.1 Miltoncostaeaceae bacterium | reverse complement strand
CGATCCTGCTCGGCGACGAGCCCGCTGCCGAGCCGCTGCCGGCCGCCGAGGCGGAGGCCCCCGCCGAGCCCGCTCCCCCGGCCGCCGAGAGCCCGGCCCCTGCCGAGCAGCCGCCGGCCACCGAGCAGCCCAGCTCGCCGCCGCCGCCGGCCGCCGAGCAGCCGCCGATCGAGCTGCCCGACCTGATCCCGCCGCCGGCCCCGCCGCCCGAGTCCTCCCTGGGCCCGCCGGCCGCGGAGGGCCCGGCCGCCGCACCGGCGCCGTCCGAGGCGACGCCGGCCCCGTCCGTCAACGTGACGCCGGCCCTGCCGAGCGCGCCCGACGCGCCGCGGGCCAGGCCAGAGGCCTTGCTCGGGCCGGTCACGATCGACGCGTTCGCGGCGCCGCCGAAGGCCGTCCCGCCGATGGCGACCGTCAAGGCGCTGGGCAGGCCGACGCCGCCGCCCACGATGGGCCTGGCGAGCCTCGGCGGCCCGACGGCCCCGCCAGTCCTCCTCGCGGAGGCGCCCGGCGGGTCGGCGCCGCCCGATGACGTCGGTTTGGCGCCGCCGGGGCGGCCCGAGTTCAGCACCGCGCTGCTCGAGCCCTCCCGGGCGAGCACCGCGCCCACGCGCCGGACCGACCTCGCCGGCCCACCCGGGCCCGAGGCGCAGGCTCCTGGCGGCAACCCGTTCTCCGAGGTGTGGGACGCGGTCGGCGGCCCCATGCCCGCGGGCTCCAGCTTCCTCGCGGTGCTGGCGAGCTACGTCATCCCGGGGGGTGGCGCGCTGCCGACCACGACGCTCCTCTTCTTCGTCCAGCTCGCGGTGATCCTCGCCGCCTGCTTCGCGCCGCGCCTCGGCCGGGGCGAGCTCGCGCTCGCGCTCGGCAGGCTCGGCCCCCGCTCCGGCTACAGGACGGTACTGGCAAGACCCGGCTGAGCGGCCCCATCCGCCCCACCCGAGGTGCGCCTCGGGGCAGGGGCTCGCGTCCTCGCGTCCCGCCGCGCCCGCGGCCGGACGCATCCACACCTCGCGAGATGGGGTTCCGCAGATGCAGCCAGTTCAAGTTCTCGTCCTCGGGCCCGAGGGGGCCGGGCGCTCCGCGCTCGAGTCCACCCTCGTCCGCCTGGGGTGTGCGGTGAGCGTCGCCGACGCCTCCGCCGAGCGCCCGCAGCCCTCGGGCGCGGACGTCCTCTTGCTCGACGTGCGCGGCGACGAGCCGCGGTGGGCCGGCGTGGCGCGCGGCCTGCACGACGACGACCGCCCGGTCATGGTCGTGTCCGAGGGCCCGACGCCGGTGGTGCGCGAGCTCGCCCGCCGCCCGGCCGGGACCGTCCTCCTGACCGGCGGCGAGTCCGACGCCGGCTACCGGGTCGCCCTCTCCGTGCTCCAGGGCCTGCGCGAGCGCGCCCTGACCCGCGCTCGGGGATCGGTCGACGACACCATCAGCGGGCTGGCGGCGCTGTGAGCGCGCGACCAGCCCGCCGGCTGCCCCACGGCCGGCGTCGGGGGCCCCGGCGCCGGCCCGACCGCCGGTCGGCGCCGTCCGGGGCTCGGCCCGCTAGCGCGCGAGCGTCGCGAAGCGGAGGAACGTGGCGATGGCGTCCTCGAACTGCTGCGAGCAGTCGTCGCCTCCGTCCGCCACGCACGACCGCAAGCGCTCCGAGATCAGGTGGAGCCCCACCTGGTCGACCGCCGCCTTGACGGCCGCCAGCTGGGTGAGGACCTGCGGGCAGGCTGCGTCCTCCTCGAGCATGCGCTGCACGCCGCGCAGCTGACCCTCGGCGCGGCGCAGGCGCAGCACCAGCTGCTCGCGGGCCGGCGCCGGGCTGTGCGATGTGGTGGCCACGGCCGGCACCTCCCTACCCGCAGCCGCAGGAGCCGCCGCAGCAGCCCCCGCCACCGAACCCGACGACGCTCGGCGCCCCGTCGCCGCGGCTGGGCCGCGCCGTCTGGAAGCCGGTGAAGAGCTGGCGGGCGTCGGCCGCGCCGCACTCGGGACAGACCCGGTCCTCGTCCCGCAGGAAGCCCTGACGGAAGGCCTCGAACTGCGTTCCGCAGCCGGCACACTCGAGGTCGTAGCTTGGCATTGCGCCTCCTCAGTCCAGCCCGAGGGCCCGCTCGAGCTGCGCCTTCGGCATCGCGCCCACGGCGTGGCGGGCCATCTGGCCGTGCTCGAAGAGCCCCAGGAACGGGATGCCGTGCACGTTGTAGCGCTGGGCGATGGCGGCGTGCTCGTCGACGTTCAGCTTGCCGACCACGAGGGTCTCGGAGCGCTCGCTCGCGATCTGCTCGACCACCGGCGCGACCATGTGGCAGGGGCCGCACCACTCGGCCCAGAAGTCGATCAGGACCGGCTTCTCGTTCTCGAGAACGGTCCCCTGGAAGTTGTCCTCGGTGATCTCCAGCAGCACGACCTCCGCCATCCTCATCCGTCCTTTCCGGAGGCGAGGGCGCCCGCGGGCTCCTCGCCGGTTTCCGCGGCCTCGGGCCCCTGGGCCTCGAGCCAGCGCTCCGCGTCCATCGCCGCCATGCAGCCTGAGCCGGCGGCGGTGACCGCCTGGCGGTAGATCCTGTCCTGGACGTCGCCGGCGGCGAAGACGCCCTCGACGCTCGTCCGGGTCCCGTCGGTGACCACGTAGCCCGCCTCGTCGAGCTCGAGCTGCCCCTCGAAGAGCCGGGTGGCCGGGTCGTGGCCGATGGCCACGAACATGGCCGCTGCCGGGATGTCCTCGAGCTCGCCGGTCACCGTGTCGCGCACGCGCACGGCCTCGACCTTGTCGTCGCCCAGCACGTCCTCGACCACGGCGTTCCAGCGCACGGCCACGCGGTCGTTGGCCAGGGCCCGCTCGGCCATGATCTTCGAGGCGCGGAACTGGTCGCGCCGGTGCACGATCGTCACCTTCGACGCCATGCGGGCGAGGAAGAGGGCCTCCTCCATCGCCGAGTCGCCGCCGCCCACCACGACCATCGGCTTGTCCTTGAAGAAGAAGCCGTCGCAGGTCGCGCAGGTGGAGACGCCGAAGCCGCGCAGGCGCGTCTCGCTGGGCAGGTCGAGCCAGCGGGCCGTGGCGCCGGTCGCGATGACGATCGAGCGCGCCCGGTGCTCCTCGTCGCCGATCCAGACCCCGAAGGGCCTGCTCGACAGGTCCACCCGCGTCACGTCCGCCTGCACGAGCCGGGCGCCGAAGCGCTCAGCCTGCCCGCGCATGGCGTGCATGAGCTCGGGGCCCTGGATCCCGTCCGGCCAGCCGGGGTAGTTCTCCACGTCGGTGGTCAGCATGAGCTGGCCCCCGGCGCCGAAGCCCTCCGCCACCAGCGGGGCGAGGTTGGCGCGCGCCGCGTAGACGGCCGCCGTGTAGCCGGCGGGGCCACCGCCGATGATGATGACGTCATGGACGTCCGCCACGGACACCTCCCGTTCGATGCCCCAACATATACCCGGAGGGGTATGTATATTCTCACACCGTGGTCAAGACGTGCAGCGCCTGCGGGGGACCCGTCGAGCCGACGGTCGTCTCGGGCATCGTCTCGCTCAAGCGGCGCCGCTCGGCGATGGCCTCCGGCCGCGTGAGCGCGATCCGCTCCGAGACCTGCGTGCAGTGCGGCCGCACGGAGCTCTACGCCGAGAAGCCCGAGCGGCTCTTCTCGGACCTCCACCGCAAGCAGTAGCGGACCGCGGGGCCTCACCCCGCCCGGCCGGCGCCGGGGCCCGCGATCCAGACCAGCTTGCTGCCCACCCCTGTGGGCCGCCGGCAGGCCGCGTAGTAGCGGCGGCCCTCGACCGCCTCGGCGGCCCGGATGCGTCGCACGTCCTCGAGGGTCGCGGCGCCCCACGCGGCGATCATCCCCACGACGACGCCCTCCGCGGTGCCGCCCTTGCCGAGCACCCCGATCAGGAACACGAGCAGCGCCGCGCCGCCGACGAGCAGGATCGCCCCGCTGACGACCGTCCAGCGGCGCCAGTCGCGCGGGCTGGCCTCGAGCCGCCGGGGGCCGCTGGCGCGCACGGCCTGGGGCAGCCGCACCGACGGCAGCGCGGCCCGACGCAGCCAGACCCGGAAGAGCGGGAAGAGGACCACCCCGGTCACCCCGGTGACCCCGAGCAGGGTCGCGAACCAACGCGGGCTCAGCCCCTCGTCGTCCCCGGCCTGGATGGCGATCGACAGGAGCAGGAGCAACCCCGCCACGACGATCAGGCTCCACGACCACAGGCGCGCCAGGCTGGCGTAGCGCCAGAGCTTCTCGTCGGTCGTGGCCACGGCCGAAGGGTACCGCGGCCGCGTCTACAATCGGCCGGTGAGGGACCGCGCCGCCCAACGCGTCGTGGCGGTCCGGGCGCGCGTGCTCGCCCACCCACGATGGCGCTGGATGGCGCTCATGGTCGTGGCGAGCGGGATGATGCTCTCGGTCGTCAACGTCAGCATCGTCAACATCGCGCTGCCCGAGATGGCGCACGACCTGGGCGTCGACGTGCCCTCGATCTCGTGGGTGGTGACCGGGTTCCTGGTGACCCAGGCGACGCTGCTGGCCATCGCCGGGCGGGCGGGCGACCTGTACGGGCGGCGGCGCATCTTCGTGGCGGGCGTCATCGTGCTGAGCCTCGCCTCGGTGCTCTGCGCCGTCGCGCCGAACGCGCCGGCCCTGGTCGCCTTCCGCATCCTCCAGGCCGTGGGCGCCTGCGCGATGGCGCCCACCGCCTTCGCCTACGCGGCCGAGCTGTTCGGGCCCGGCGAGCGCGGCACCGCGCTCGGGATCATGGGCGGCGTCCTCGGCCTGGCGCCGGTCCTGGCGCTGAACGTCGCGGGGGGCCTGGTCCAGGCCCTCGGCTGGCGGAGCGTGTTCTGGCTCACGCCCGCGCTCGGAGCGGTCGTGCTGGCCGGCGCGGCCCTGGTCCTCGTGGAGCTCCGGCCACGCGACGCCGACCGCGACTTCGACGTCGCGGGCGCGGCGCTGGCCGCCGTGGGCCTGTTCGCGATCCTGGTGGCCGTCTCGCGGGGCGAGGCGTGGGGGTGGTCGTCGGCGGGGGTCGTCATCTCGGCGTCGGTCGGCGCCGGGGCGCTCGCGCTCTTCGTCGCCCACGAGGCCCGCGCCCCGAGCCCGATGCTCGACCTGCGCCTGGTGCGGCGCCGCTCGCTCGCCACGGCGAACCTCGCCGCGATGGCCTCCTCGGCGGCCCTCTTCGGGGTCCTGATCCTGCTGCCCTTCTACCTGACCGCCGTGACCGGCTTCACCCCGGTGCAGCTCGCGATCGCCATCACGCCGATCGCGGGGTCGTTCGTGGTCGTCGCCCCCCTCGCCGGCCGGGCGATGATGCGCGTGGGCTCGGAGCGGCTCGCCACGGCCGGCTTCCTCGTGGCGGCGGCCGGTGCGCTCTGGACGGGCCTGGCCGCGCCCGAGCAGTCCTACGCCGCCGTCCTGCCCGGCATCCTCGGGCTCGGCATCGGGCTGGCGATGTCGACCGCGGCGATCACGGCGACCGCGATCCACGACGTGCCCGCGCGCCGCCTGGGCGTCGCCTCGGCCCTGCCGAACATCAGCCGGTACACGGGCGGCGCGCTCGGGGCGGCGATCCTCGGGGCCATCCTCAACGCCCACCTGCCGGCCGGGCTCGAGGAGGCCTTGGGCCGGGTCCCGACTGAGGGCCGGGAGCTGGTGGCAGAGGGCTTCCGCTCGGCGCTGCTGGCGGCGGCCGCCTTCCTCCTGCTGGCCGCGCTGGCCGCCTCCCGCATGCCGCGCCTCGACGCGCGCGAGCCGGCCGCCGTGGCCCCGCCGCCGCCCTCGCTGGACGCGCCGGTGCCTCGGTGAGGGTCGGCGTCTTCCTCGCGCCGGTCCGCGACACGCCGGACCACGTCGCCCTCGCCGAGGAGCTCGGCTTCGCGTCGGCCTGGTGCTACGACTCGCCGCTCCTCTACCAGGACCCCTTCGCGGCCCTCGCCCGGGCGGCCGACCGGACCCGCAGCATCGGCCTTGGCATCGGCGTCCTCGTGCCGGGGCTGCGCGCGCCGGTCGCGACGGTCGCCGCGCTCCGCGCCCTCACCTCGCTCGCGCCCGGCCGCGTGAGGGTGGCCGTCGGGGCCGGGTTCACCGGGCGCTTCACCCTGGGCCTCGGGCCGGTGCCGCTGCCCGCGCTCGCGCGCGAGGCGGAGGACCTCCGCGGGCTGCTGGCCGGCGGCGAGCGGGCCCACCCGGAGGGCGGCCGGCCGGTGCGCGACATGCCGGTGCCGGGCGCGGAGGGGGACGGCCTGGTGCCGGTCTACGTGTCGTGCCGGGGCGAGCGGGCCCAGGCGCTCGCCCGCCGGCTCGGCGACGGGGCGATGACCGGCGTCTTCTACCCGGGCGGCCTCGGGCGGCTGCGCGCCGCCATCGGGCCGGCGCTCCCCCTGGTCGTCCACGCCGTGGGCGCGGTCGCGGAGCAGGGCGAGCCGCTCGACTCGCCGCGGCTGCGGGCCGCGGTGGGGCCGGTGGTCGCCGTGGCGTTCCACGCCTTCGCCGAGCAGCCCTGGCGGCTCGAGGGCCTCGACCCCGACCTGCGCGAGCAGGCGGAGCGCTACGTCGCGGCGGTGACCGCCGCCCTGCCGGCCGAGCGGCGCCATCAGGAGCTGCACCGGGGCCACCTCGTCGAGCTCGTCCTGTCGCAGGACGAGTCGGTCGTGACCGCCGCCAACGTGGCCCGCTTCTCCTTTACCGGGACGGCCACCGAGCTGCGCGAGCGCGCGGCGGCCCTGGCGGCCGAGGGCGTCACCGAGCTCGCGATCCAGCCGGGCGGCGACGTGCCGGCGGAGCTCCGCCGGCTGGCCGCGGCGCTGCTCGGCTAACGTCAGGGGCTGTGGACCGCGCCGCCCTCGAGACGCTGCTCGCCGACTGGGGCGAGCCGGCCTACCGCGCCCGCCAGGCGGCGGAGGCCCAGCGCGCGGGCGCCGACGGCTGGGACCAGGTGACGGCGCTGCCGCGCGCCCTGCGCGAGCGGCTCGCCGGCGCGCTGCCCTTCTGGGCCCTGTCGCCCGACGCGCGGGCCGAGTCGCGCGACGGCACCGTGAAGTGGGGGCTGCGCGCCGGGGACGGCGCCGTCGTGGAGGCGGTGCTGATCGCCCACGCCGCCGGGCGACGCACGGTCTGCGTCTCGAGCCAGGCCGGCTGCGCCCTGGCCTGCCGCTTCTGCGCCACCGGCGCGATGGGCGCCGGGCGGGACCTGAGCGCCGCCGAGATCCTCGACCAGGCCGTGCTGGCCGCCCGCGAGGCCGACGCGCAGGGCGCGCGGCTGACCAACGCCGTCTTCATGGGGATGGGCGAGCCGCTCCAGAACCTCGAGGCGGTCCTCGCGGCCTGCGAGGCCATGGCCGCCCCCGAGGGCCTCGGGCTCTCGCCGAGGCGGATCGCGATCTCGACCGTGGGGTGGGTGCCGGGCATCGCCAGGCTCGCCGAGCACCCGCTACCGCTGCGGCTTGCCATCTCGCTCCACGCCGCCGACGACCGCACCCGCGGCGCGCTGATGCCGGTCAACGCGCGCTACCCCATCGCCAGCCTCCTGGCCGCCGCGCGCCGCTACTGCGACCGCACCGGCCGGCGCGTCTTCATCGAGTACCTGCTCCTGGACGGCGTCAACGACGCCCCGGCCGACGCCCGGCGCCTCGCCGGGCTGCTCCGCGACGGGCGCTTCCACGTCAACGTCATCGAGTACAACCCGACGGGCGGCCAGTACCGCGCCAGCCCGCCCGGCCGCCGGGAGGCCTTCCTCCGCGCCCTTGCCGGCGCCGGGCTGCAGGCCTCGGTGCGGCGCTCGCGCGGCGCCGACGTGGCAGCCGCGTGCGGCCAGCTGGCCGGGTCGCGCCTGCCCGCCACGACGATCCCCCTCCAGGGGACGGGTGCAGCCGGGGGGCGAGCCCGCTAACGTGGACGCCGTGAGCCCGACGACCGAGAAGCCGAAGTCACGGCGTCCGGCGCGGCCCCCGGAGAGCGGCTGGGAGCTCGGCGCCAGCGGGCTGGGCAAGGCGGCGTGGGCGACGCTCGCCGTCCTGCTCGCCGCCCTCGGGGTGCTGTTGCTGGCGAGCGGCTACATCGGGTACGGCGGGATCATCCTGATCCTCGCCGCCGCCGCGGCCGTCAACCTCTTCTGACGGCCCCGGCGCCTCCCCTGCGGGATCCCGAGGCCCTCGGAGCCGCGCTGCGCGAGGCGCTCCCCGACGAGGAGCCCTTCGAGGTCGACCCCGACGAGCTCGCCGCCGCGGTCGCCGCTGCCGGGGCCGACCCGGGCGACGACGCGCTGGTGGCCGCGGCCCTGGTGGCGTGGGAGTCCCTCCTCTAGGGTGCCCGAATCCCATCACGGAGGGGCGCATCATGCGGAGATGGACGATCGTTCTCACGGCCCTGCTGGTCGCCGTCGGGCTGACCCTGGGGCTCGCGGCCTGCGGTGACGACGACGACGGGGGCTCGGCCGACACGGCCGCCTCCACCGCCGCCGCGGCCGACCTCGGGCTGCTCGAGCCCGGGAAGCTGCAGGTGGCGTCCGACATCCCGTACGCCCCCTTCGAGTTCACCGAGCCGGGCTCGACCGAGGCCATCGGCTTCGACGTCGACCTCGTGAAGGCCGTCGCCGCGACGCCGGGCATCGGCATCACGGACGTGGAGTTCATCAAGCAGCCGTTCGACACCATCATCGTGAGCATCGCCCAGGGCCGCTTCGACATGTCGGCCTCGTCCTTCTCGATCACCCCGGAGCGGGCGAAGCAGATCGATTTCAGCGACGGGTACTTCACGGCCACCCAGTCGGTCATGGTCAAGACCGGCTCCGACATCCAGAGCATCGACGACCTGGAGGGCCGGCGCATCGGCGTCCAGCGCGGCACGACCGGCGCCGACCTGGCGGCGACTGTCAAGGGGGCCGAGGTCCTCCGCTACGAGATCATCGACGACGCCTTCAACGCGCTGGCGGCCGACCGGGTGGACGCGGTCATCAACGACTACGCGGTCTCGGCGTACGCGGCCGAGCGACGCGACGACTTCGAGATCGTCGACAGGAACCCGACCGTCGAGAACTACGGCCTGGTCTTCCCGAAGGACAACCCCGCCCTGCGGGACGCCTTCAACGCAGGCCTGGCCGAGATCAGGGCGAACGGGACCTACGACGAGATCTTCCGCAAGTGGTTCGGCGAGGACCCGCCGGCCCCCGGCGAGGACCCGCTCGCCGACTGACCGCGGCCTGAGGGGCGAGGGGCGTGGACGAGGTCATCCAGCAGTACTTCGACTGGGACGCGGCCCGCCCCTACCTGGGCGATCTGGCGCGTGGCTTCTGGGTCACGATCCAGATCGCCCTGCTGGCCGAGCTCATCGCCCTCGCGCTCGGCCTCGTGCTGGCCGTGCTGCGGCGCTCGGGCTGGGTGCGGTTCCTGGCCATCGCGTACATCAACTTCTTCCGCGCCGTGCCGGCGCTGCTGGTCCTGATCATCATGTACGTGAGCTTCCCGTTCCTCCCGATCCCGGTGATCGAGGACCTGACGGGCTTCCAGATCGGGTTCATCGGGCTCGGCCTCGTGTACGCGGCCTACATCGCCGAGGTCTACCGGGCCGGCATCGAGTCGGTCGACCGGGGCCAGACGGAGGCGGCGCGCAGCCTCGGGATGTCGCACCCCCAGACGATGCGGCTGGTCATCGTGCCCCAGGCCGTCCGCCGGGTGCTGCCGCCCCTGATGAACGACTTCATCGCGCTGACGAAGGACGTCGCCCTGGTCAGCGTGATCGCGGTCCAGGACGTGGTCGGCGTGGCCCGCGACGCCCAGGC
>DATAGF010000210.1:0-9052 GCA_036257075.1 Miltoncostaeaceae bacterium | reverse complement strand
AAGCGGCGGGGTAGTGTGACCTCGTGGCGGAGATCCCGGCCCTGGTCGCCGACCTGCTCGGCGAGCGCAACTTCGCGCACCTCGCGACGATCGAGCCGGACGGCGGTCCCTCCTCGCGGCCCATCTGGGTCGACGTCGAGGAGGACCGGGTCATCTTCGTGACGCAGCTCGGCGGCCGGACGTCCCGCGACGTCGAGCGCGACCCCCGGGTGGCGCTCTCCGTGGCCCACCGCGAGGACCCCTACCGCGAGGCCGACCTGCGCGGCCAGGTGGTCGAGCGCATCGACGGCGACGCGGCCCTGGTGCTTGCCGACCGCATCGCCCGCAAGTACACCGGCGAGCCCTTCCCCCTGCGGGGGGACGAGACGGTGCTCTACGCCATCGAGGTCATCGAGGCCCGCCACCAGCAGCTGCCCTACACCGACGAGGGCTGAGCCCGGGCGTGCATCGCGTTCCTCCCGCAGCGCGTCGCCGCATCCTCGGGGCCGCGAGGCGGCTCGGGGCGGAGCCGGGGCTGCGCCGGGCGCAGGAGCTCGTCACCCCCTGGCACGTCCGCCGCAACCGGCTCGACGAGGGCCACCTGGCCGCGATCCTCGCGGCGGCGCTGCGCCCGGACGCGAACTGCATCGACGTCGGTGCCAACGCCGGCGACCTGCTCGAGACCGTGGTGCGCCTGGCGCCGGCCGGCCGCCACATCGCGTACGAACCGCTCCCGGAGCTCGCGAGCCCCCTCGCCGCGCGCTTCCCCGAGGTCGAGGTCCGGACCGCCGCGCTCGCGGACGAGCCCGGCGAGGCGGTCTTCTACCGCAACCTCGAGTCGGACGCGCGCAGCGGCCTCCGGCCGCTCGGGGAGTCCGAGCCGATCAGGGTGCGGGTCGAGGCCCTCGACCGCAGCCTGCCCGAGGACTTCGCGCCCGACTTCATCAAGGTCGACGTCGAGGGCGCCGAGCTGGCGGTGCTGCGCGGGGCGATCGAGACCCTCCGCCGCCACCGGCCGCTCGTCGCCCTGGAGCACGGCTCCTCCGCGCTGCGGTTCGGCACCACCCACCGCATGATCCACGACCTCCTCGCCGGCGAGGTCGGCATGCGGATCTTCGACATGGACGGCGTGGGGCCCCTGAGCGCGGACGAGTTCGACCGCGTCGCCGACCCGCCCGGGAAGCGCTGGAACTTCATCGCCTGCCCCTGAGCAGTGCCCGCAGGGGGCGCCCGCCCGCGGCTCAGCGCGTCGTGAAGTGGTGCCCCGCGGCCTCGCACCAGAAGACGAGGCAGCTCTGGTCCTCGCGGCGGGCGACGCAGGGGCACTCGCCCCCGTGGTCTGGGCAGGGGCGGTGGACCCGGGAGAGCAGGCCCCATGGCGCGACCGCGGTCGTCCCCGGGGGGAGGTCGGCCTTCGTGCGGTCGATGACGGTCATGCGCTCTCCCGTGGGTTGGTGACGGTCGGGGGTGCCATCCTGGGTTCGCCGTCCGGGCCCGCGTTCCCTGCTCCTCGCAGGGTCTCCCAGAGCGCCTGGGCAACGGGCTCCGGGCGGCCGGCGGCGACCCTGCGGGCGAGCTCGCCGAGCCCGTCGCGCAGGGTGGCCGGGTCCAGCGACGGGCGGGTGGCGCGCTTGATCTTCCCGTAGCGGGTGGGGCGCACCTCCTCGTCAACGTTGAACAGCTCCTCGTGCAGCTTCTCGCCGGGGCGGATGCCGACGATCTCGATGGCCACGTCCTGGCCGGAGAGCTCGATCGTGCGGCGGGCGAGGTCCATGATCCGCACCGGCTCGCCCATGTCGAGGACGAAGATGTCGCCGCCGTCGGCGATGCCGGTCGCCTCGATGACGAGCTGGACGGCCTCCGGGATCGTCATGAAGAAGCGCGTCATCTCGGGGTGGGTGACGGTCACCGGCCCGCCCTCGGCGATCTGGCGGCGGAAGATCGGCAGCACCGAGCCGGAGCTGCCCAGCACGTTGCCGAAGCGCACCGCGGCGAAGCGGGTGCCGGACGCGCCCGCGCGCCCCTCGACCACGCGCTCGGCGAGCGCCTTCGAGGCCCCCATGACCGTCTTGGGCTCGACCGCCTTGTCGGTGGAGATCAGGCAGAAGCGCTCGACCGCGAACTTCTCGGCCAGGTCGGCGAGCACCGCCGTCGCGAGCGCGTTGTTGGCGACCGCCTGCACCGGGTTCAGCTCCATCATCGGCACGTGCTTGTAGGCGGCGGCGTGGAAGACGATCTCGGGCCGCTCGGAGGCGAAGATGGCCTCCATCGCGGCGGCGTCCTTGCAGTCGCCGATCATCGGCACGAGCAGCCCGGCGTGGCCGCGCTCGCGCAGCTCGAGGTCGATCTCGAAGAGGTTGTTCTCGGCGTGGTCGAGCATCACCAGCCGGCGGGCGCCGGTCGCCGAGACCTGGCGGCAGAGCTCGCGCCCGATGGAGCCGCCCGCGCCGGTCACGAGCACGGCGCGCCCGTTGAGGTAGCGGGCCACTCGGGCGAAGTCGACCTCGATGGCGGCGCGACCGAGGACGTCCTCGACGCGCACCTCGCGCAGCAGGCTGACGGTGACCTCGCCGGTGATGAGCTCCGGCAGGCCCGGAAGGGTCGTGCAGGGCACGCCCGCGGCGCGGCACGCCTGGACGATCTCCTCGCGCACGCGCCCGGGGGCGGAGGGCATGGCGATGATGACTTCGTCGACGTGCACCTCGCGCAGGACCCGCGGCAGGTCGTCCCGCGTCCCCCGCACCCGGGTGCCCTGCACGCGCAGGCGCCGCTTGCGCGGGTCGTCGTCGATCAGGCCGACCGGCGTGTAGCCGAGGGCCCGGTTGCGCTTCATCTCGCGCAGCAGGGTGTTGCCCGCGTCGCCGGCGCCGCAGATCAGCACCTCCTTGCCGCCGCTGCTCACCAGCTCCGAGCGCGGCGGGCGCTCGATCACGCTCCGCACGGCGAAGCGCGCGCCGCCGATCAGCACCAGGGTGAAGAGGAAGTCGAACGCCAGTACGCCGCGCGGCACCGGCACGAGATCGTCGGGGCGCCAGGTCGACAGCAGCGCGGCGAGGATCAGGCTGGAGCCGGCCGTCGCCAGCAGGATCGCCTGCAGGTCGCGCAGGCTCGTGAAGCGCCACCACTTGGTGTAGAAGCGCATCGCCACGAAGACGACGAGCTTCACGCCGATGACGATCCCGATCGTGCCGGCGAAGAGACGCTCGTAGCGCCCCGGCACGTCGCCGTCGAAGCGGAAGTAGAACGACAGCCAGTAGGCGGCCGCGACGAGCCCGACGTCGACCGCCACCTGGGCGGCCCGATGCGCGAGCGCCCGGGGGCTCCGTGTGAGTGGGGCAAGACTCACGAGCCAGGCACCCTAGCGCGCGCGGGCTCCAGAATCAGGTCGAGCAGGACCTCCGGGTCGCGCAGCGGCGGAGCGGGGCCGCGGTCGCGGCGCCGCAGCTCCAGGTCCTCGGGGCGCTCGAGCCGCCGCAGCCTGCCCTCGTCGATCAGGCGCCTGTCGACCGCCCCCAGGCGGGCCGCGAAGGGGGTGTAGGCGGGCACGCCGAGGGCCGCGGCCTCGCGGTTCATGGTCCCGCCGGCGCTGACGACCAGGTCGGCCTCAGCGACCAGGCTCGGGCCGTCCACGGGGCGCTCGGGCACGATCGCCGGGCCCCCGGCGACCGCCGCGCGCTGCTCCTCGGTGCGCGGCAGCACCACGGTCTGGACCCCGGGCGCCGCCAGCAGCCGCGCCAGCGCGGCGGCGAAGAGGTCCGTGCTCGCGCCGCGGTGGTAGAGCGTGACCTCGGGGGGCGGGCGGACCACGGCGACGACGCGCTCGCGGTCGAGCCCGAGCTCGCCGGCCACGCCCTCGTCGAGGACGTGGTCGGCGAGGTAGTACTCCTCCTTGAGCCCCGGGTAGCGGACCAGCCGCGGCGGGCGGATCCCGTAGCGGGCCAGCGCCCCCTCGGGGATCGCCGCCGGCACCAGCACCCGGCTGGCGAGGCGGCCGTTCCAGTGGTGCATCGCCGCCGCGAACTCGTAGTCGAACATCGACACCTGGGGCGTGCCGGCGAGGCGCGCCGCCAACGGCTGGTCCGTGCTGCCGTGGGCGACCGCGAGGTCGAAGCGCCGCCCGCGCGCGAAGCGGACCAGCGCCGCCGAGCGGGCCGCCATGGCGCGCGCCTTGCCTCGCCGCGATGCCCCGCCGTGGGCGCCGACGACCTCGTGCGCGATGCCGAAGCGGTCAAGCAGCCCGACGGTCTGGGCGAACTCGCGCGAGGTCACCGTCACCTCGTGGCCGCGCGCGCGCATGCGCCCGATCAGCGGGCGGAAGATGACCGCGTGGGGCGAGTTGGTGACGTCGATCCAGACGCGCATCGGGCGCGCGGAGTCGCCTTCGCTCAGCCGGCCTGACCCCCGCTGCGGGCGGCGACCGGCCGCTCCTCGAGGGCGCGCTCCACCGCGGCGGCCACCTCGGCCACGTCCTCGCGGCTGAGGTTCGGGTGCATCGGCAGGGCGAGCGCCGTCCGGGCGGCCTCCTCGGCCACCGGCAGGTCGCCCTCGGCGTACCCGAGGTGGGCGAAGACCGGCTGCAGGTGCATGGGGATGCCGTAGTAGACGGCGCTGCCGATCCCGGCGTCGGCCAGCGCGGCGCGCAGCTCGTCGCGGCGGGCGTGGCGCGCCATGAAGAGGTGGTAGATGTGGCGCGCCCCGGGCGCCACGCCCGGCAGCGCCATGCGCTCGCCCAGGCCGGCCTCGACGTACCAGGCGGCGGCGCGGGCGCGGCGGGCGTTCCAGTCGTCCAGGTGGGGGTAGAAGACCCGGATGACCGCGGCCTGCAGCTCGTCGAGGCGCGAGTTGTAGCCGACCTCCTCGAAGACCACCTTGTCCGCCGAGCCGTGGAAGCGCAGGCGGCGGACGCGCTCGGCCAGTGCCTCGTCGCGGCAGACGACCATGCCGCCGTCACCCATCCCGGGGAAGTTCTTGGTCGGGAAGAAGCTGAACGCTGCGGCGTCGCCGAAGGTCCCGACCTCGCCGTCGGCCGTCGCGGCCCCGAAGGCCTGGGCGGCGTCCTCCAGGAGCGCGAGGCCGTGCGCGTCGGCGAGGGCGCGGAGCGCGGCCATGTCGGCCGGGTGGCCGAAGATGTGGACCGGCAGCAGCGCCCGGGTCGCCGGCCCGATGCGGGCCTCGGCGGCGGCCGGGTCCAGGCAGTACGTCACCGGGTCGATTTCGGCGAAGACCGGCGTCGCGCCGACCCGCGCGATCGCCTCGGCGGTGGCGTAGAACGTGTAGGGCGTGGTGACGACCTCGTCGCCCGGTCCCACGTCGAGGGCCTGCAGGGCGATGACGAGGGCGTCGGTGCCGTTGGCGACCCCGGCGGCGGGCCGCCCGCCGAGCCGCTCCGACACTGCGGCCTCCAGCGCCCGCCCCTCGGGGCCGAGGATGAAGCGGCCGCTGTCGACGACGCCGGCGATGGCGGCGTCGATCTCGGCGCGCAGCGGCCCGTACTGGGCCTTGATGTCCATCAGGGGAACGGGCATGCGGCGGCGCGGGACGCTATCACGCCCCCGGCGAGCACCGGCCGCCGGCAGAGCGGCCGCGCGCAGCCGGGATCATCGCTCGCCCTCGGCCGGGAGCGTGACGATGACGGTCGTGCCGAACCCCTCCCGGGAGGAGGCCTCGGCCCGGCCGCCGAACCGTTCTGCGATGTGCTTGACGATCGACAGGCCGAGGCCGGTCCCGCCCAGCCGCTTCGAGCGCGACGGGTCGGCCCGGTAGAAGCGCTCGAAGACGTGCGGAAGGTGGCGCTCCGGGATGCCGGCGCCGTCGTCGGCGACGGTCAGCGTGACGACCTCGCCGTCGCGGCGGACGGTCGTGGCCGCGGTCGCGCCGGGGCCCGCGTACTTCACCGCGTTCTCCACGAGGTTGCGGACGACCGTGGCCGCCATCCGGTCGGTGAGCGGCGTCCACGCGGCCTCGCCGGCGTCGAGCTCGAGGCGGACGCCGTGCTCCTCCGCGACCCCCTGGAGGTCGGCGACCGTGGCCGCGGCGGCCTGGGCGAGGTCGCTGCGCGAGGACGAGGGCAGCCCCGGCGTCGTCTCCAGCTCGGACAGGAAGAGGATGTCCGTGATCAGCGCCTCCAGGCGCTGGGTCTCGCTCGACGCCCGCGAGACGAAGTCGCGGCGCGTCTCGGGGTCCATCTGCGGGTCGTCGAGGGCCTCGAGCAGCCCCCGGAGGCCCGTGAGCGGCGTGCGCAGCTCGTGCGAGACGTTGGCGACGAACTGCGAGCGCAGCTCCTGGTAGGCGACGGCCTCGCTCTGGTCGGTGAGGAAGATGAGGGCCTCGCGGGCCTCGCCGACCTCGTAGGGCTCGACCGCGGCCCGGTAGGTGCGGCGCCCGCCGGCGAACAGCCGCACCTCGAAGTCCTGGCGCGACATGCCCTCCAACGCGGCGGACACCCGCCGCGCGAGGCGGTGCTCGCTGAAGGCCTCGAGCATCGTCATGCCCGCCACCAGGAAGGGGAAGCGCTCCAGGGCCAGCGGGTTCGCCTCCACGAGCCGG
Organism: Miltoncostaeaceae bacterium; assembly: GCA_036257075.1. Taxonomy (GTDB): domain Bacteria; phylum Actinomycetota; class Thermoleophilia; order Miltoncostaeales; family Miltoncostaeaceae; genus DATAGF01. The sequence goes on along the minus strand of DATAGF010000210.1, from coordinate 2,527 downwards.
CCCTCCGGATCGACGCGCAGCGCGACGAAGGGCAGGTCGCGCAGCACCTGGCGGCCGCGCCGCTCGGCGACATCCAGCTCGGCCTCGGCCCGCGCCTCCGCCTCGCGCGCCCCTTGCGCCTCTGCGCGGGCGCGGCGGACGAGGAGGGCGGCTGCGGCGGCGATCACCACGACCGCGATCCCGAGCAGGACCAGCGCGACGAGCACCCCACCAGTCTCGCAGACCGCCCCTCGCGCCACGCCCGACCGGCTTGGGCCCCGCCGGGCCCCGTGATTGGGTTGCCCGCGATGAGGCGCGTCGTCCCCCTCGCCCTCGCCGCGCTGGCGGCAGGGGCCGCGCCGGCCCTGGCCCAGGGCCCGGTGACGGCCCTCCCGCCCCCGCGGCCGCCGGCGATCGTCGAGGTCGCCCCGGGGATCGGCTACCAGCGCCAGGTGCAGGGCAACGGCCAGGTCGTCCACGTCGTGCGCGCCGCCCCCTCTCCCCGCATCGGCCTCTCGCCGGCGCTCGCCGCGGGCACGCCCGTGCAGCGAGGCCCGCTCACGGGCGCCGTCGCCTCGCGGCTCGACCAGGGCGCCGTCGCCGGCATGAACGGCGACTTCTTCAGCTACGACACCCACTCGCCGAGCGGGGTGCTGCTCATGAACGGGGACCTCGTCCACGAGCCCGAGGCGAGCCGCCCGGCGCTCCTGATCCCGCCGCCGACCGGGCCGATCGCCTCCGCCGCCCTGGTGCTGCAGGGGCGCTTCCAGGCGATCGACCCGACGGGGGTCCGGCGCTTCGCGATCCGCGCCTTCAGCGGCATCAACCGCCCGGCCCTGCGCGGCAGCGAGACCATCCTCTACACCCCGGCCTTCGGCGCGGCCACGCCGCGCGCCGGGTCGGTCTACGAGGTGGCGGTGCGGCTCGACCAGCCGGGCCCGCTGACGCCGAACCTCCCGCGCACGGGCACCGTGGTCGCGGCCGATTCCGGCGGCGGGATGCCGCTGACCGGCGGCAACGTGGTACTGGCCGGCATCGGCTCGGCGGGGCCCGCGCTGGTGTCCGAGTTCCCCGTCGGCCAGCAGGTGGCGCTGACGCCGGGCCTGCTCGGGCTGCCCCCCGGCGCGCTCAACGCGATCGGCGGGGGGCCCGCGCTGGTGAGCGGCGGGGGGCCCGCCGGGCGGCCGTCGATCGGGTACACGTCATCGCAGCTGGACGCCCGCACGTCCCGCTCGGCCGTCGGCCAGACGGCCCAGGGCACGCTGATGCTGGTGACCGCCGAGGGGCCCTCCCAGGGGAGCCCGGGGCTGACCGTCGCCGAGCAGGCGAGCCTGATGGCCTCCCTCGGGTCGTCGACCGCCTTCGCGATGGACGCCGGCGGCAGCGCCCAGCTGGCGATCGGCGCCCAGCCCGTGATCCCGTGGACCGCGCCCCGCAGCCTCTCCGACGTGGTGCTGCTCTCCTACCAGGGCGTCACCCTCACGCCGCTGCCGTTCCGCCTGTCGGCCAACGGCGACCACGTCGACGACAGCGCCACCGAGGTGGTGCGCTCCCCCACCCCGGGCGCCGCGACCGTCACGATCGCCCGCCGCACCGGCCGCCCCACCAAGCGGCTCTGGCAGGGGCCGCTCGGGCCCGGCGCCGCCAAGGTGAACGTGGACCCCAAGCGCCTGCGCCTCGCCGACGGCGTCTACGTCGTGGTGGCCCGCCTCACCTCGGACGACGGCAGCGGCGAGACCGAGCAACGCCGGCGCGTGATCTTCGACCGCACGCTCGGCGCCCTCACCGCCAGCTCGACGACGGCCGGCGCCGGGCGGCGCGCGCGCGGCCGCCTCGCCGTCGGCTTCCGGCTGCTGCGCCCCGCCCGGGTCACGGTGCAGGTGCTCTCATCGTCCGGGAGCTCGATCGCGACGCTCGCCCGCAACCGCGCCTTCCGCCAGGGCCGCCAGCGGGTGACCTGGAACCGGAAGCGCGGCAGGGCGCTCGTCTCGGGCGGCGTCCAGGTCACCGTGGAGGCGCACAGCCGCTTCGGGACCACCGGGCTCCAGCGGTCGGTGACGCTTGCGCCGCCGAAGCGGCGGCCCTAGGGGACTGTCAAACCAAGGTCGTGCAGATCCCGAGCGAAAACCGAGCCATTCGGATGGACGCGGCCGACGCCGATGCCCGTGCGGCATCGGCGTTGACGCGGGCGCCGAGGGGCGAAGGTTCTCTGGTCGGCCGGGGGCCGACAAAGCCGGCAGGTGCGCGACCGCCTTCTTTGACGGGCCCCTAGCCGCCCCGTGTGGGACCCGACGGAGGGAGGCCGGACATGACGCGCGTGCGCGTGGGCATCACGATGTCGCTCGACGGCTACGTCGCCGGGCCGGACCAGAGCCTCGAGAACCCGCTCGGGTGAGCGGCACCGCCCTCCACGAGTGGGCCTACGCGCTGAGGACGTTCCAGGCCATGCACGGCCGCGAGGGCGGCGAGACGGGGCCCGACGAGGACGTCCTGGCCGCGCCTTCGACAACCTCGGGGCGACCGTGATGGGCCGGAACATGCTCGGCGG
>DATAGF010000205.1:0-2606 GCA_036257075.1 Miltoncostaeaceae bacterium | reverse complement strand
AGTTCCACCGCAAGAACTACTTCTATCCCGACCTCTCGAAGGCGTACCAGATCTCCCAGTACGACGCGCCGCTCTGCGTGGACGGCCGGGTGGCGGTCCTCCTGCCGGACGGCCGCGAGCTCGAGGTGGGCATCACGCGCGCGCACCTGGAGGAGGACGCCGCCAAGCTCGTGCACCTGGGCGTGGGAGGGCGGCGCGCGGGCGCCGAGTCGTCGGGGGTCGACTTCAACCGCGGCGGGACGCCGCTGCTGGAGATCGTCACCGAGCCCGACCTGCGCTCGGCCGCCGACGCCGGCGCCTTCCTGCGCCAGCTCCGCCAGACGCTCCGCAGGCTCGGGGTGAGCGACTGCAACATGGAGGAGGGATCGCTGCGCGCCGACGCCAACGTCAGCGTCCGCCCGCCCGGCTCGGAGGCGCTCGGCACCAAGACCGAGCTCAAGAACATGAACAGCTTCCGCTTCCTCGAGCGCGGCATCGCGGCGGAGATCGCCCGGCAGACGGCCCTGCTGGAAGCCGGTGGACGGGTGGTCCAGGAGACGCTGCACTTCGACCCCGACTCCGGCGAGATCCACTCCCTGCGCAGCAAGGAGGAGGCCCACGACTACCGCTACTTCCCGGAGCCCGACCTGGTGCCGATGGCGCCCGACCCCGCCTGGGTCGAGGAGCTGCGCGCCGGCCTGCCCGAGCTGCCGGTCGACCGCCGCCGGCGCTGGGCCGCCGACCTGGGGCTGACCTACGAGGACGCCGAGGTGCTGTCCGAGAGCGCCGAGCTGGGCGACTACTTCGAGGCCGTCGCGGCCTCGGCCGACCCGAAGGCCGCCGCCAACTGGATCCGCGGCGAGCTTCGGGCCCAGCTGCGCGAGGCGGGGCAGGAGCCCTGGGACAGCCGGGTGACGCCGCAGCTGCTGGCCGAGCTGATCGGCCTGCGCGAGGACCGCACCCTGTCGGAGCCGGCGGCCAAGGAGGTGCTCGCCGAGGTGGTCCGGAGCGGGGCCTCGCCGCGGGCCGTCGTGGAGGAGCGCGGCCTGGGGCAGATCTCCGACGACGGCGAGCTGGCCGCGCTCGTCGAGCGGCTGCTGGCGGAGAACCCTGACCAGGCCGCCCAGCTCCGCGGCGGCAAGGACAAGCTCGTGGGCTACTTCGTCGGGCAGGCCATGAAGGCCACGGGAGGCCGCGCCGACCCGGCCCGGGTCGGCGAGCTCGTGCGGGAGGCGGCCGGGGTCTCCGCGACGTAGCGGGCCGGTGCTGTTCGCCGACCTCGCCGCCGTGTCGCACGCCGTGGGCGAGACGCGGTCGCGCACGCGCAAGGCGGAGCTGCTCGGCGGGGCCCTCAAGGAGCTGGAGCCGGCCGAGGTCGAGGCGGGGGTGGCCTACCTCAGCGGCGAGCTGCGCCAGCGCCGCACCGGCGTCGGGTGGGCCTCGCTCCGCGACCTCCCGCCGCCCGCGGCCGAGCCGGCGCTGCGCATCGGCGAGGTCGACGCGGCGCTCGAGCGGATCGCCGCGCTGTCCGGGCCGGGCTCGCAGGGCGAGCGGCGGGCGGCGCTCGCCGACCTCTTCGGCCGCGCGACCGCCGCGGAGCAGTCCTTTCTCGGATCCCTGCTCGCCGGCGAGCTGCGCCAGGGCGCCCTCGCCGGCGTGATGGCCGACGCGGTGGCCGCCGCGACCGGGATCCCGCGGGCGGCGGTGGACCGCGCGACGATGCTTCGCGGCGACGCCCGGGCCGTGGCCGAGGCGGCGCTCCGCGAGGGCGAGGCCGGCCTCGGCGCGTTCGGCCTCGAGGTGGGGCGGCCGCTCGGCCCGATGCTCGCCTCACCGGCGACCTCGCTGGAGGCGGCCATGGCGCGCGTGGGTGAGGCCGCGGTGGACTGGAAGCTCGACGGCGTGCGCGTCCAGGTCCACCGCGACGGCGACGCGGTCGCCGTCTTCAGCCGCTCGCTCGACGACCTGACGGCCCGCCTGCCGGAGGTCGTGGCGGCGGCCCGGGAGCTGCCCGCGCGACGGGTTGTGCTCGACGGCGAGGCGCTCGCGCTGCGCGCCGACGACCGGCCGGAGCCCTTCCAGGTCACCTCGTCGCGCATCGCGGCGGGCGCGCCGGGCATCGCGCCCGTGCTCTTCGACGTCCTGCACCTCGACGGCGATGACCTGCTGGACGCGCCCATGTCGGAACGGGCCGAGGCCCTCGCGGCGACGGTCCCCGAGGCGCTGCGGGTGCCGCGGGTCGTCACGGGCGACGCGGCCGTCGCCCAGGCCCACCTCGACGCCGCCCTGGCCGCCGGGCACGAGGGCGTGGTCGTGAAGGCCCTCGACGCGCCCTACGCGGCGGGCCGCAGGGGCGCCGGGTGGCTCAAGGTCAAGCCGCGGCACACCCTCGACCTGGTGGTGCTGGCGGCCGAGTGGGGACACGGCCGGCGGCAGGGGTGGTTGAGCAACCTGCACCTGGGGGCGCGCGACCCCGAGACGGGCGGCTTCGTGATGCTCGGGAAGACGTTCAAAGGCATGACCGACGAGACGCTCTCCTGGCAGACCGAGCGACTGCAACAAATCGAGACGCACCGCGAGGGCATCACGGTGTTCGTCCGCCCCGAGCTCGTCGTCGAGGTCGCGTT